>JAIFNG010000016.1 GCA_020047815.1 Anaerolinea sp. | reverse complement strand
AAACTTTTAAATCGCCAACCTGTTAAAGTTCAGCGGTCAATTTTAGTAAATGGCCGCCATAACTATTTTGGAGCAGCTGGTTCAAAATGGTGTCCAGCAATATTGCCCTTGCAATAAGCAATCTTTTCCAGGCAGCCAATTATCAAGCCCTGCCGCTCTGCAATGGCCGGGATAAAATACCAGGTTGCCCGCGTACGTCAGCGCCTCGCGAGAGATGATCCGGATCACGGCCACAATCCGGCGCCACCCGTAACTGGAATATTCTGCAAAGTTCCCCAGTGCTGTACCCAATGGCCAGGTTAGCGACCAATCAGCTGATATTTATTTCCGCACACTTCCAATACATGTTCAACGGGTTGATCACTGACCTCAACGCCCGCCTCCAGGCAGGTCAGGCGCAATATATCCATCATTTCATCATTTCCGTTTAGGGATACTTGTTGAATCCCGTTTTTTTGCAAATCTGCTACCAGGTTTTTGGCCTGTGCGCGAAAACTGCCATACGCTTTCAGAGAATCGCGCGCATACAACAAAGCCCGCTGCGTAAAGACAGTCATCCCTTCCGAGGTGATGTCATATTTCAATCGTGTTCGGTCAAGATGCGAAACCTTGACCCAACCGCGATGAATGAGGCGTTTGATATACCAATTAACGCTGCCAACAGCAATATCAAGCCGCTTGGATAGACCCGCCTGGGTTACCAGCGAATCCTGTGCGATCTCTTTTAGCAGGGAGTACTCGTTATTTTTGATCTCTGTCATAGGTTGAGTGTTCAATTATTGAATTCTCACATACAAGCCGCTCCATGTCAAGCCAGTAACCAGCGGTTTTTACAGGGAAAATTAACCGACGGGTGCGGAATATCAATTAATCATCCTGGTGGCGCTCACCAATTTCTAGCAAAATTCTATGTAAATCTACATTGTGTTTTATTGTTCAAATAGTACAATAGACCCCTCATCAGGAAGGGTGTTGACTAACGCCCTTGCTTTGTTTAAAAAATCAAAACCGGATAAAACCATGTCCTTCAAACGCTTTCAACTTGGATTGATTCACGTCGCCGTTGCAATGACCCTTGTTCCGATCAACAGCACACTTAACCGTGTCATGATCAAGGAACTTGCCCTTTCCGCAACCCTTGTTGCCATTCTTGCATCATTTCCATATTTGTTTGCGCCCATCCAGGTTGCCATCGGTTCTTATTCAGACCGACACCCCATCCTTGGACTGCGTCGCACGCCGTATATTCTTGCCGGATTGTTGCTTTGTGTGGCAGGCTTGATCATTTCACCCTATGTTGCTTTTCTTATGGCAGAGAATCTGCTTCTTGGCATTCTGGCGGGTATTCTTGCCTTTGGCGCGTGGGGCATGGGATATAACCTTTCGAGCGTATCCTATCTTTCGCTCGCCTCGGAAATCTCCGGTGAAAGCGGGCGCGGCAGAACGATTGCAACCATGTGGTTCATGATGATCGTTTCCATCATTGCCACTGCCATTGGCCTCAGCCGCATGGTGGATCCATATACACCGGAGGCGATGATCCGTGCTTTTGGATATGTAGCCGCCGCCGCTCTTGCTCTTGGTTTGATCGGTCTCATCAGGCTTGAACCACGTTCAAGCATTTCCTCCTCAAAAGCCGCGTCTGAATCATATTCTGTAAAACAAATGATCTCTGCGCTTACCCAAAATCCGATTGCGAGAATATTCTTCATTTACCTGCTCTTGCTGCTTGCTGCGATCCTGGGTCAGGATGTTTTGCTCGAGCCATTTGGCGCGGAGGCATTTGGCCTTACCGTGACCCAAACCACGCGCATTACATCCATTTGGGGAACTTTTGTTTTGATCGCAATTCTCATCGCAGGTTTGCTTGAAGGGCGTGTGGCAAAAAAGACAATCGCGCAGTTTGGCAATCTGGGCGCCCTTGCCGGGTTTATTGTAATTATTATGAGCGGATTTTCCCATTCCACAGGTGTCTTCTATGCGGGCGTCACTCTGCTTGGGCTGGGTACAGGCATATCCACTGTTGCGAATCTGTCCTTGATGTTCGATCTCACCATGCCTGGTATGGTGGGCTTGTATATCGGCGCATGGGGATTTTCCAACGCGCTCTCACGTCTGGTGGGCACTCTTCTGGCTGGTATTCTCCGTGACGTGGTAAGTCGGTTGACCGGCAATGCTTTGGGCGGTTATCTCGCTGTATTTTTTATCGAGGCTTTGATGCTTGTCTTTGCTTCGTTTATGTTGTATCGTATTGATGTCGATAAATTCCGAAAAGGTGTCAGGCAACCTTCGTATGTCGAAAAAGTTGCTTTGGCGGTGGAATAGGTATGACAGAGAAGTGGCTTTCCCTCAGTGGTGCGGCAAATGTGTTGGGAGTCCATCCCAGTACTGTGCGATTGTGGTCTGATAAAGGCATTCTGCCTGTACATAAAACTCAGGGCGGGCACCGCCGCTACAAGCAAAATGAGATCTCTCTTTGGGCACAATCCAATCACAAACCGCATGAGATCGAGCCTGAGCGTATGATGCAGGAAGTGACCAAAAATGTCCGCATGCAAATCTCAGAGGGGAGGTTGCAGGCTGAAGTCTGGTATCAAAAACTTGATGAGGACGCCCGTATGCAGTACCGCATGAGTGCGCGTTCTTTATTTCACGGTTTGATGACCTACATGGCAACCGAGGGTGCTGATGCAGAATCTGAAGCCTATGCCATTGGCTATGAGTATGCATCACGCGCTCATCGTTACAGTTTGAATTATGTGGATGCCGTGCGAGCGTTCCTTTTTTTTAGAAATACCCTGATCGATTCAGTGATAAAAGTGTATCAGGAGGCGAATGTGCCGTCAGGACAAACCGCTGAGACCTTCGGCAAAATGTATGTTTTTACCGACGATATTCTTGTCAGCCTTCTACAAACGTTCCAGACGTTAAATGTCAGCCGTTGAGCGGCAGATGTAAAAATTTGATGGTCTGATATCCCATTTCCCTTTTTTGGGGGGCAATAGATAAGTTAGAGGGTATTTATCCAGTTTTATATTTTCATGAAATTTGCATGTCAACTTGCATCATTATATTGATGTGGTTATACTTGCGCGCATGTCCATCCCAACTCAAATAGGTCGTTATCAAATCAAATCCGAACTGGGTCGTGGCGGCATGGCTACCGTCTACCGCGCGTATGACCCCAGCTTTGACCGCGAAGTTGCCATAAAGGTCCTGCCGCGCGAGATGTTGCATGACTCGCAATTTCGTGCGCGCTTTGAGCGTGAGATTAAAATGGTCGCAGGGTTGGAACATCCCGCCATTGTGCCTGTTTATGATGTGGGTGATGAAGATGGACAACCCTATTTTGTAATGCGCCTTATGACAGGTGGTTCTCTTGCCGGGATGATCTCGAAAGGAAAGATCCCGCTTGAAGAAACGGCAATTATTGTCTCAAAGATCGCGCAAGGCCTCGCGTATGCCCATAAAAAAGGTATCATTCACCGCGACCTTAAGCCTGATAACATCCTTTTTGATGACAATGGAGATCCGTTTATTTCGGATTTTGGCGTTGCCAGATTAACCGAATCCACCAGCAACCTGACAGGCAGCGGAGTGATCGGCACCCCTGCTTACATGAGCCCTGAACAGGCACAGGGAACTGAGATCGACAGCCGTAGCGACGTTTATGGCTTGGGTGTCATTGTCTACCAAATGTTAAGCGGGCAGCAGCCATATAGCGCTGACACGCCCATGGGGATGGTGCTCAAACACATTACCGAGCCTGTGCCTGAAATTCGAAGCATGATCCCCAGCCTGCCTTTTGATGTGGATAGAATCATCAAATCGGCCATGGCAAAGGATAAAGCCAAACGTTATGCCTCAGCTGTGGAACTGGCGAAGGCTTTGAATCTGATTGCATTTGGCAGTGAGGGAAACTTTACCTCGATCACTAATCCAGGCTTGCGTTCCGGCTTACCCACCCCGCCTTCCCGTAAACAGACAGGAGTTATAGTGGCGGGGGGTGTTGCTCTGGTTGTGATCGTTGGCTTATTTTTGTTAAGCAATCAATTATTTACCCCGCAGCAACAAGCTGAGCCCACACTTGTACCTGTGCAAGCTGCAGTTCAGACTCATACTCCAACGATGTCACTTTCTCCCACGCTTGCGCCTGTGACCGAGGCGGCAACTGGTGTGCCTTTTGCCCCAGCCTGTACTGCCGGGTTTGCGCTTCCCGCGCCAATAGTCAAAGAGACAAGTAAAATTTGTGTAGAGAAAAAACCATACACCGCACTTTCCATTCCCGAAGGATCCACCTTTCAGTCCCTCGACCCCAAGATGTCATGTCTGCTTGAAAGAACAAGCGATGGAAAAAGTATTATTTCCTGTGCCGGTCAGGAACTCTTTTCGTATAACTTGAAAGTTTGCATGCCGCCGGTTGTTTCCAGCGTAGACTCTGGCAAATGTGACCAGGGTTCGATCTATGTCACAGCCAATCAGTGTTGTCTGGTTCCGCCAGTGGAGGGGGCAGGTTGTACCGTCTTCAAAGTGGACTTGCGGGCTTGTCAGTAATCAATCGGGCGTGAGAGCGCCCGATTTTATTTTTAAAGGGCGGGGTGATAAAATAACCCCATGGGAATCCTGTATCTTGTAGCCACCCCGATCGGAAACCTTGAAGACATGTCTCCGCGTGCTGTACGGATCTTGTGTGAAGCAACACTGATCGCCGCCGAGGATACACGTCACACAGGTACACTGCTCAAGCATTTTGAGATCAAAGCTCCCCTTACCAGTTATTTTGAACATAATAAAATCCATAAACTTGACCGTATCCTCGATGCCCTGGCAAATGGGGATGTGGCGCTGGTTTCGGACGCAGGGACGCCGGCAATCAATGATCCTGGATACGAGCTGGTGCAGGCAGCTCTTATGGCGGGATACGATGTTCGACCTGTTCCCGGTCCCTCTGCTCCCATCTCCGCTCTCGCGGTTTCGGGCTTGCCAACGGATTCTTTTCTGTATCTTGGCTATCTTCCTCACAAATCCAGCGAGCGGCGCAAAACAATGGGTCAGATTGCAAGTTTGACCTATACGTTGATCTTTTTGGAATCCCCTCATCGGATCGTTGATTCACTTCAAGACATCCTCTTCGTTTTGGGCGACCGCCGAATTTGCGTTGCCCGCGAAATGACCAAACTCTACGAGGAATTTTGGCGCGGACCTGTCAGTGATGCAATAAGGTATTTCAACTCCAAAGAGCCGCGCGGCGAGTTTACCCTGGTGATCGAGGGAAAAAATGCCGATGACCAGGGACGGTGGACAGAGGAAGAATTGTTGGAAGCAATTAAGAAGGAATTGAATGCAGAAAAATCTGTAAAGGAAATTTCCTCCGAGTTGGCAGAGTTGAGCGGATGGAATAAAAAGGAAGTTTACTCACTGATCAATCAAAATAAATGAGGAATATGATTATGGCAACCGAACCTATCACCGAAGAGAAAAAAGACGAAAAAAACTCTCCCAAAGACAATCTTGTCGAAAGTAAACATTCGGTCAAAATTGGTGGAAAGGAGATCAAGTACACCGTCACGACGGGGACAATGATCTTGAAAGAAGAAATTACCGACAAAGATGTGGAAGTGGAAAAGCCCCGCGCCCAAATTTTCTTTATTGCTTATACCAAAGATGGCGTGAAAGATAAAACCAAACGACCTGTTACATTCTCGTTTAATGGTGGACCAGGTTCTTCCTCAGTGTGGCTGCATATGGGTGTGCTGGGTCCGCGCCGTGTGGTACTCACAGATGAAGGCGAGCTTCCTCCCCCGCCCTTCAAGTTAACTGATAATCAATATTCCATTCTTGACGATACTGATCTGGTTTTCATTGACCCCATGGGCACGGGGTACAGCCGCCCTGTGGAAGGTGAGAAGGCAAAGGAATGGCATGGATTCAAGAAGGATATTGAATCCGTTGGCGATTTTATCCGCTTGTACGTCACACGTTATCACCGCTGGCTCTCACCGAAATTCCTGGCGGGAGAATCCTATGGCACAACGCGCGCTGCAGGTCTTTCGGGATATTTGCAAGAGAGGCATGGAATGTACCTCAATGGTTTGATGCTTATTTCTGCCGTGCTGGATTTCACCACGATTGATTTCCACCTCAACAATGAACTGCCATATGTTCTTTTTCTGCCTGGCTACGCGGCGACTGCCTGGTATCATGGCAAATTGAATTTAAAGACTTCGCTAAACGCCTTTTTGAAGGAAGTTGAAGAGTTTGCAGGGGGCGAATATGCCACAGCCCTGTTCAAAGGAGATGCACTCCTGCCCGAAGACCGTGCCAGTATTGTCGAAAAACTTTCGCGCTACACAGGACTCTCTCAGGATTTTATCGAACGCACCAACCTGCGTATCACCGACCAGCACTTCTTCAAGGAGTTGCTGCGTGAACGGGGGCTGACGGTCGGCCGGCTTGATAGTCGATTATTAGGCATGGATCGCAGCGGCGTGACAGCCACTGCCGAATATGACCCGCTGCTTACCACGGTGCTGGGACCCTACACAGCAGCCTTCCATAATTATATCCGCGCGGAACTTAACTTTGAGTCTGACCTTCCATATGAAATTCTCAGTGAAAAGGTCGCAGTCAATTGGACGTATTCACAGTTCGAGAATCAATACCTCAATGTCGCTGAAACACTGCGTCAGGCTATGACTTACAACAAATATCTCAAGGTCTTTGTCGCCAACGGTTACTACGACCTCGGTACGCCCTACTTTGCCACTGAATATACCTTCAACCATCTCAACCTTGACCGGAGCCTTCGCGGCAATATTCGCATGAGTTATTATGATGCGGGGCACATGATGTATATTCACATGCCTTCGTTAAAGGCAATGAAGACCGACCTAACCCAATTTATTAAGGATGCAATTTGATGAATCTCGACGACCTTTCCTACTTCAAAAAAAATGATACCCTGAACATGCTTGCGGAGATCGACGGCTTGCCCGATCAACTTCAGCAGGCGTGGAATTTGGGACAAACCCTGCCACTTCCTAAGTTGGATGAAGTCAGTGTTATCGTTATCTCAGGCTTGGGGGGATCTGCCATTGGTGCTGACCTCGTGGCTGCTTTTGTTGCTTCAAGCATTCGCGTCCCTGTCATTGTTCACCGTGATTATGGCTTGCCCGCATTTGCATACGGTAAGCAGACCCTGGTGATCTGCTCTTCACATTCTGGTAATACCGAAGAAACGCTGGATGTGTTTGAATCCGCGTTGGAAAAAAAGTGCAGTGTGGTGACGATCTGCACGGGCGGTGAGCTTGCAAAACGTGCAGAGGAGAATGATATTCCGGTTTGGAGGTTTGCCCACAACGGTCAGCCGCGCGCCGCAATTGGATTCTCGTTTGGCTTGCTGCTATCCCTGCTTGTTCGCCTAAAATTCATCCCCGACCCGTCGAAGGACCTTGCTGAAGCCATATCTGCAATGAAAACATCCCAGGAATATTTGCGTGCGGACGTACTTGCAGCTAAAAATCCTGCCAAGCGGTATGCGGGTCAACTGGTAGGGCGCTGGGTGACGGTAATGGGCGCGGGGATTCTTGCACCCGTGGCGCGTCGCTGGAAGGGGCAACTGAATGAAGTGGCAAAGGCAGGCGCGAATTTTGAATTTCTGCCGGAAGCGAATCACAATACCCTGGCTGGGACGATCAACCCCAGTAAAATACTCAATGAATCCACCATGACCCTGTTTCTGAATTCTCCGTCTGACCATCCACGCAACAAGCTGCGCTCCTTCTTTACGCGCCAGGCTTTTATGGTTGAAGGTTTGAACACAGATGCTGTGGATGCGCGCGGCGAATCCCCGCTTGCCCATGTCTGGACACTAATTTTGTTCGGCGATTACATGGCATATTATCTGGCGATGGCATACGGTGTTGACCCCACGCCTGTCGAAGCATTGAATAATTTCAAGAACTCGATGGCAGGTGTTAAGTAATTCCCGTTCTGTCCCGCTCAATAAATTGACAAAAGGCAGGCCCCTATGCTAAAGCCGCAGGATTTTCTCGGACCTCTTTCCGCAGGGCGTGTGTTGGATGTTGCCACGGGCAGCGGCGGTTTTATTCACTTTTTACTTGAATGGTTGATGGACTACACTGAAATCATTGGAGTGGACAATAATGAGCGTGCTGCAGCAGCTTTTGAGGATTCCTTTAAAGGCAGGGAAAATATCCATTTTCGAATGATGGATGCTGCGCACCTTGATTTTGATCCCAGTTCCTTTGATCTGGTCTGTATATCCAACTCACTCCATCATTTTGACAATCCCGCGGAAGTTCTTCAGGAAATGGAACGGGTGCTCCGCCCAGGCGGTCATCTGCTGGTTTCAGAGATGTATTGTGATGGGCAGACCGAAACCCAGATGACTCACGTCCACCTGCATCATTGGTGGGCGGCAGTAGATACCTTCAACGGAATAACACACCATCAAACCTATCGGCGCGGGGAACTCGTCGAACTTGTGTCCCGCTTCAGGATGCAAGATACGATGCTGTACGACCTGTCAGACACCAGTGAAACCCCCAAAAAAACAGAAATCTTGGACGAATTGAATCCTGTCTTCGACCGTTATATTCAACGTGCAAAGGGGTACTCCAGTTTACAGGCGCGCGGCGAGGAATTGCGTCAGCGGGTGGCTGATATTGGATTCCACAGCGCATCCACGCTGGTGTTTTTTGGAAGGAAACTTAACCAGGAGGAGCGAATGGATCAAAATGGTTTTCTCAATTTTTTGTTGGAACGAAAATATCCACCCTATCAGATTGATGAATTCATTGCGATCACAACTCAATTTTCAGATGCGTTGGAATTTGCAGGGGATGTCACTTTTTCCGAGTTTTTCAAGACTTTCTCAGCACAGATGATTGCTGATCAGAAAAATACCTATGACAATTATTACGCTCTGGTCTTGTATGGACGCTATCTCAAGAAAAATGCCCTGGTGCAGGCATCATTGGAGTTGATTGACGGAGGGGAGGCACTCGACAATTTATTCAGAAAAACGGGGGAATTGCTTGGCGAACAAAGGCGGAATGAACTTTTTGACGGGCTGGAACTGATCCCGTTGGGAACGCCCAATTCTGAAAAACCAACTGCCATGCACGCCATGATCAACCGTCTAGAAACCGCCGAGCCTGATGCCTGCAAGCGAATCCTTTCCAGCGGATTGCGCGATCTGCCCGACGAGTATTACCAGTCTGTAAGGAAAATGTTTGCAGAGTGCAAGGATGTCGACGAATATCTCCTGCGTAAAAAGCATTTCCTGCTAACCGAGTTGGAAAATATTATGAGTGAAGGACGGCTGTATTTTAATCAGGAAATCACACCTGAAGTACTGGAGTATGTGCGAAACAACCTTGAGATCGGTCAGGGTGTCCGGGTGGGGAACATCGTCTATGAAAGCAAGATTCCACACATGACCAAGGAGTATTTGGCAGAGACAGACGAAGACAAGAGGCGTTATTATTTTTGCCATTGTCCATGGGTCAAGGAATCTCTTAAGAGGGGGCGCTCCAACCTTTCGCCGACCTTTTGTAATTGCAGTGCCGCCTTTCACAAGAAACCCTGGGAGGTGATTTACGGTCAACCTATTCAGGCTGAAGTGCTTGAATCGGTGCTTCAGGGTGATTTACGCTGCCGTATTGCCATCCACCTGCCAGAGATTGAATAATTTTTGTGCCTGGCTTGATCATTATATTGACCTTATTACAAGATCACATCACTTATTCAATATCACTTCCGATTGTTTTTCAAAGCGGGTGTGTAGAATTTCTCCACGTATTCTTTAACCATGCGGCGGGTGGAGAATTGCGGGATGATGGTCTGCATGGTGTTTTTCATCATCGCGATCCACTCATGGGAAATTTCCTTTGAGTCGCGGTTGTAATATGTGGAAATGATCTTGTGTTCCAGGGTCTGGTACAGGTCTTCGGCATCGGCTGCGTCTTGTACCTCGTTCGATTCATATTCCTTGTCCAAGCCAATTGACCAGCCGTTTTTTCCGTTGTAGGCTTCACGCCACCAGCCGTCGAGGACGGAGAAGTTCAGTGCGCCGTTAAGTGCTGCCTTCATTCCTGATGTGCCGCTGGCTTCCATCGGGCGGCGCGGGGTGTTCATCCACACATCCACGCCTTGGACGAGATAACGAGCCAGGTTCATGTCGTAATCTTCGAGGAAGATCAAGCGTCCGCCTGTTTCAGCGCGTTTGACGGTGCGATAGACTTTTTGTATCAACTGTTTGCCTGGTTCATCAGCGGGATGTGCCTTGCCTGCGAAGATGATCTGTACGGGCATATTGGGACGGTTAATGAGGTCAAGCAGGCGGTCAATATCTGACAGAACCAGGTTGGCGCGTTTGTAGGTGGCAAAGCGGCGCGCAAAGCCGATGGTCAGGGCATAGGGATTAATTAGCACGCCCGAAGACACGACCTGCACGGGATGAAATCCACCATGAGCCCAACGGTCACGGACGCGCTCACGCATGTAAAAGGTCAATTTGCGTTTTAGATGCTGACGCACAGCCCATAACTCGGCATCTGGAATACTATCCATTTTCGACCAAGTCTTGGAATCATCCAGGCGGTCATACCAGTCATTGCCCAGATATTTTTCGAAGAGATCCTTCAGCCGGCGTGCCATCCAGTTGGCTGTGTGAACTCCGTTGGTAATATGTTGAATTGGTACATCATTTTCCGCTTTTTCAGGCCAGAGAAAATTCCACATTTCGCGGGAGACCTGTCCATGCAGTTCAGAAACACCGTTGCTGCCATTGGACAGCTTTAGGGCAAGTATGGGCATCGAGAAGGTCTCAGTGTGCGGCTGTTGATGTTTGGCGATGTCCACGAATTCTTCACGGGTGAGACCCAATTCCGGCCAGAGCTTGGCCAGGTATTTATCAATCAGCCAGAGCGGAAATTCATCGTTGCCAGCCGGGACAGGGGTATGAGTGGTGAAGACGTTTTGACCAAGGGTCTTTTGGGCGGCATTGGCAAAAGTGGAACCAGAGGCGACCAATTCGCGCGCACGCTCCAGGGTCAGGAAGGAGGCGTGACCTTCATTCATATGCCAGACAGCAGGTTTGAAGCCCAAAGCACGCAAGGCGCGCACGCCGCCGACTCCGAGCAAAACTTCCTGCATGACACGGCGATCGAGGTCAGACCAATACAGACGTGCTGTAAGTTGGCGGTCAAAATCGTTGTTGCCTTCGACGTTTGAGTCGAGCAGGTAAAGTGGAATTCGTCCCACGCGTACTTCCCAAATTTGGGCGGTTATATTACGGTCAGGGAATTCAATTTGAATGGTGACAGGTTTTTTATTTTTTGTGACCAATGAAACGGGGAGATGCTCAAAGGTCAGCGGTTTGTTGAGCGCTTCCTGCCAGCCATCTTCGCTGATACGCTGGGAGAAGTACCCTTCAGCATACATGAAACCAACGGCGACTAACGGCAATCCGAGGTCGGATGATTCTTTTAGGTGGTCACCCGCCAGGACACCGAGACCACCTGAATAGATGGGCAGTGTTTCGTGCAAGCCGAATTCCATCGAAAAATAGGCTACGGGTTTGTTGTCGAATTCGGGATGCTCTTTTTGTGTCCAGGTCTTTTTTGTGAAGTAGGCGTCAAACTTTTCAAATAGCGCGTCAAATAATGCCAGGTACTCTTCATCCTTCGCGATCTGTTCCAGCCGTTCGCGGTTGGCTTCCTGTAGGAATCGAATTGGGTTGTGTCCGAGTCGTTCCCACAGGTCGTAGTCGAGTTTGCCAAAGAGACGTGCAGCTTCGGGTTGCCATGTCCACCACAGGTTGCAGGCTAGATCACCAAGACGTGCAATGCGGCGGGGAAGGTGAAATTTTTGGGAGGGTTTTGTTTTAAATTCCATAGCGGGGAATGATACCAGCATTTTTAGACACTGGTGAAATTCCAAGATCATTATCATTGGGTACTATTTACACAACTCCATGACATGCGCAAAAACTTGCTTGGCATTCATTTTATCCGAGTTAATAATGATGGCATCTTCAGCCGGGCGTAATGGGGCAACGGCGCGAGTGGAGTCTATTCTGTCACGCTCGATCACCTTGCGGAGAATTTCGTCATAGTCCGCTTTTTCGCCGCGTGCAATGATTTCATCAAATCTACGTTTGGCGCGCTCCTCGGCGCTGGCATCCAGGTAAATTTTGAGGTCGGCCTGGGGTAAAACAACTGTACCTATATCGCGTCCCACCATAACGACCCTGCCTCGCATCCCAATACGACGCTGCTGTTCGGACAATGCCTGGCGCACACCCGCATACGCGGAAACGACAGAGACATTTGCGTCCACTTCGCCGTTACGCATTTCCCAAGTGACATCCCTTTCGCCGAGAATCACATCACATGGGCGTCCATCTGCTTTGGACGGGGGGCGGATGTCAATTTGTGCTTTTTTCGCCAATTCGGTGATGACGGTTTCGTCGCGTAGATCCAGGTTACGCTGGAGCGCGATCCATGTGATGGCACGATACATGATGCCGGTGTCAAAGAAAAGGTAACCGAGGGAATCGGCAAGGATGCGTCCAAGTGTGGATTTGCCCGATGCGGCGGGACCGTCGAGGGCTATGATTGAGGGGGGGGGCTTGTTTATCATGTATTTTATTTTTGCCCGTCAAGTCGGAAATTAGGGAGCTGTCATGGATGCAGAATTCAGGAAGAGGTCATCGCGCACCCAAAGGATGATAGTCTCGCCGCTTTGCGGCATTTCTCTTAATGCCACCCACCGCACCCAGTCCTGCGGTACGGTAACATTCCACAGGGGAGTTTGCCTCCAGGAGAAATCCTGGCCGCGGTAGGCTGAAGAAAGCACTGGATTATCCTGGAGTGGGGTGATGACAATTTCCGGTGTGCTGGAGGCATCCAATGATTTAACGACAAAGACCTGATGTTCACGTAATATCCATTCCAAGGCAGGAGAATATACGTCAACAATGGTCACTGCTGCGGCATGGTCATGGCCAAGCCCCCATTCGGAGACGTCACTGACTGTTGATGCGAGTAAATGTGCTTGAACAGGCTGTTCAGGCAGCCACCATAATTCAGGAAAATTCTGTCCACGCAATCCTGCCGCGCCAATTGTGCCAGCAAGCCCAAGCGTTCCAAATGCAAGAGCCAGTCCCCAGATCCCGCCAATTCGTGCAACGCGGATGGACCAGCCAGCCGCAACCAGCAGGAAGCTCATCACCAGCAGAAATAGAGAACCGACCAGAAGCCAAAAGCGCATGATGTATTCCCGCGACTCAACGGGGAGGGTGGTCAACCCTGAGAAATCGAGCCATGCAAAAGTCCAGATGAAGGCGGTTAGGAAGACGACTCCGGCCACTTCACTTCGCTCCTCAGTAAAAACATCAACATTGCGGATGAGTTCAAGGGAAGCTATCGCCCAAAGCGGAATCAATACCCAGGCAAGGTCGGAAATCTGGCGGGATGGGTTGAGGATTGCGAGAAGGAAAGCGATAAAAAGCCAAATACTGAGATTAATGATGCGGCTGCTTCCTGACTGCCAGCCGCGAATGATGGCGAAAACTACAAGCAAAACACCAAGCGGCTGATAGATAAAAAGAGAAAAGAAAAGCTGGCTTGCAGGAACACCGGAAGAAGTCAGCCAGTCATGGATAAAGGCAGGGATGGAAGCTAATGCGGCGCTAAGTCCATTAGGAACAATGAAAAAGAGCGTACCAGCGGTAAGTAGTGTGGCGAAGAAGGGAAGATATAGTTCGCGGTTGAGTTGTAGGGTGCTGTGTCTTACTTTCTCTTCAGTAGTGGCGCGGCGTGAGTGGATGAAGCGAAGGATTCCCAGCGTGATGACAAGACCAAGAATGCCTGCCCATATGGACGGCCCGCTGAGCAGGACAAGGGCGGCAAAGAAACCCGCGAGACTGGCTTTATTTTGATCGTAATACCCCCAGGCAAAAAACAGAAAAGCAACCGCAAAGATGGGACTGGCAGCCTGGCGGGAAAGCGCAACCAAACCCGGGTCCAGCGCAATGAAAAATGCGAGGACCAGGCTTGAGCGGGGTTTGATCCGATCCGCAAAAAGCAGGGGGGCAAAGATGAGTACGCTTCCTGCCAGAGCGGGGAGCAATCGGGCTAAGAAGTCTGTACCGCCACCGTAGATGAAAAATAAGATCGCAGTGGAAAGAATGTAAAGGGGATGTGGGTCAAGTGCAGGCTTGAGTCCTTGTGCGATGTGCAGGGCCTGCAAGGCGGGCGCGGCTTCCGCATCGGTGAGCGGCATGGCGCCAAGTTGGGCAAAGCGCAAAATGATTGCAAAAAGAAACGCCAGCGCGTACAGCCAGCCTTCGTGTTTGAAATGTCGGTAGGTCATGGGGCAATTGTAATCGGTTTAAATTGAGTGGGGGGCAACTTAAAAGATATTTTATGGAATACAAGAATCAGGATTGATATGCAAATCAATATGGCACAATTATTTAAAAAATCCCAAATGGGTCGGGAACGGCAACTTTGCCCCGTCTTATTCAGATGATCCGATCTTGGGGCCTGCTGACAGATAATGGTGGTTCCACTCCAACTCATAATCTGCTTCCCGGCAGCCCAGCAAAACATAATCTCTGCTGAAAGGTGTACTCTCAATATAGACCAGCGAGGAAATCCTCGAATTACCCCTCATGATATTTGTGCATTTGAGGTTCAGCCTCCCTGATTTTTAGCAAGAGGTAATGGGTTTTACAAAATAACAAATGACCCTGTTTATTGTATTAGCTCAGGTTTCAAACATGACTTTTACCTGCACAAGAGTCAATCACATTTATGCTAAAATATAAGTAATGAAAGCCCAACTTCCCCATCCTGAACATTTCTCCTATCGATTGCATCGCAGGCAGCGTACGATGCAGATCATTCTGCCTGTAATAATCAGTGCGTTTTTTTTCATCGGAATGATCGTGCTTGTCAGTTTGGGAACATTTAATTCCAATGGTGATGTCAGCCGGTGGGCGGCAATCTCGACGATTTGGGTAATCATTCCAGCCTTGGTTGCCGGGTTGATTGTGCTTGCCATTCTTGTTGGCCTTATCTATTTAATGGCGCGCGCATTGAGCAGTCTGCCGCACTACACAGGTATTGCACAGGATTATGTTTATTTGGCCCAGCGTTATATCATTCGCGGCGCAGACATGGTTGTGAAACCTGTGATTGCGCTTGATGGGTTCATTGAAAATGTGAAGGCATTCTTTGGAAGGATAAGTACCCCATGAAAAAAAGCAAAATCATTATATTTGGTGCACTCATTGGTGCTGTTACGGGTTTGGTCGCAGCCATCCTCCTTACCCGCCGTGCAGAGAGAACTGAACGCGAGACTGCCATCACCTCTGGTGAGGGACTCAAATTGGGTGTATTGATCCTTGGCCTGTTGCGGGCCATCTCGTCGCTGGGTGACGATTAAAGAAGGAATTTTCAAACCATCGACCGAGGATTAATTCTCCTCGGTCATTTTTTTATGGATTCCATCTCACGAATTACTTTTCGCCGATTCCTAATCGGGCAACAGGGACTTTGGCCTGGCCGTCGTTTCGAAGGGCTAAACGGAACAACCAAGGCAATCCAGCAAATGCAGGGTTTGCAACTGGACCCATTGAATATTGTTGCGCGCAGCCAGGAGATCGCATTATATGGTCGTGTCCTGAATTTTAAACTTGAGCATCTTCATCAAGCTGCGTATGAAAAACGTGGCTTTTTTGATTACGGCGGCTGGCTGTTTATGTTTCCAATAAGTGAATTTCCCTACTGGCGCTTGCACATGAGTCATCGCAAAGCACAGGGAATATACTACGATGGGATGTATAAACACCCGCCCGCTGAGTTGTTGAAATTTGTGTTGAATGAATTGAGTGAGCGTGGTCCGCTGGGGAATCGTGATTTTGGCGGGGAGGCTGTCAAAACCTGGAGTTATCGCGGGCGGAAAGAAGCATCCATTGCTTTGTTTTATTTATGGCTGATCGGCGAGGTGATGATCTCCAGCCGCAAAGGTTTTGACCGAATCTATGATTTGCGCGAGAGAGTCCTGCCTGAGCAATATGATTATGCCGCGCCCGAAGCTGAAGCCGAAGATTTTTTTAGCCGTAAAACGATCTCACACCTTGGCTTGGTACGAGAAAGCACATGGCGTACCAGCCTGGCAGGCTTTCTTCATCGGGATGTGACGCGGGAGGAGGGCAGGGAGCGAATTGGACGACTCATCGAACAGGGGATCGCTTCGCGATTGCGGGTCGAAAACTTAAAGGATGGGTTCCTATACTTGAACAGCGATCTAGCTCACCTGTCTGATCTGGAAGCAGGGCGTATTCCCGATGTGTGGAAGCCACTGGAATTATCCACGCAGGAGGAAGTTACATTTCTTGCGCCGTTGGATATGGTGAGCGCACGCGGGCGTGCCAAGCAGGTTTTTGATTTTGAATATTTGTGGGAAGTATATAAGCCGATTCACTTGCGTCGATGGGGGTATTACACTCTGCCTATTTTATACGGTGATGATCTGGTGGCGCGGCTTGATCCGAAGTTGGACCGCAAAACAAACACACTCCATATTTTGGGGTTTTGGATGGAAGAGGACGCTCCAAAGGATGAATGTTTCGCCAATGCACTTGGACGCGGTCTTGCCAGGTTTGCAAAACTTGTGGGGGCTAATGAGGTGAAAGTAAATTCGATTCAACCGCGTCGTTTGCAAACGCAGGTGCGGAAAATGATAAAAACAATGATGGGATAGGGGCGGAATACAATCTTTCGATTTTATGTTAAAAACCCGATAAATTTACCGTCCTGATTATAATTATGATTGGGAATATGGCGATCTTACGTTGATAAAGCAGGCAGTCACTTAGATTTATTGGTATTCAAAATATCATTTCCGGGATGATACAAATCCGAAAGGATGGTTGAAGTGGTTAAGGAAAAGCCCCAAAAAGTAAATGAAAATTTGACGCAGGATGCACTTGGACATAGCCGTAATCTTCTGCTGGCTCTCAGCCGCGCCGCACAATCCATCCAGCGGGCTCACTCTGCTGAAGAGGTCTATCACGCTGTCGGTGACCAGATCAAATCCCTGGGCGGTGAAGTTTCACTTTTTATGCTTGATGACCAACGCCAAACACTGACCGTGGCGCATACTTCTTACGCGCCAAATTCCCTCCAGCAGACTGAAGAATTAACTGGGATTTCGGCATTGGCATATCGCTTTACACTTGACCCCAATGGTATATATGCTCGTGATATCAACGCAAGCAAGGCCATCTATGTACAAAACGTAAATGAATATGTTACCGCCATGTTGCCCCCGGGGCTTCACCTTTTTGCAACTCAAATAGCGGGTATCTTAAAACTCGAACAAGGTATTGTTGCTCCTTTGCGTGTAGAAGACGAATCGCTGGGCCTGATGGTGGTTAGTGGTTTATCGTTGAATGAAGACGATATACCAGCCATGGAATCTTTTGCAGGACAAATAGCGGTCAGCCTGTCCAATGTGCGCCTGACACAAAAAATGCAGGAAGAATTATCCGCACGTAAACGAGCGGAAGAAAACTCCCTTTTACAAAGTGCTGCGCTTGAAGCTGCTGCAAATGCAATTGCCATTACTGATGTAAACGGCATAATTCAGTGGGTCAATACAGCCTGGGTTGCATTGACAGGATATACAAAAGAGGAATCCATGGGGCAGGACACTCGTCTTATTAAGTCTGAGACTCATGATCCGCTGTTTTACACAAACATGTGGCAAACCATCCTGGCGGGGCAGGTTTGGCGTGGTGAAATGACAAATCGGCGCAGGGATGGCAGTTTATATTGCGAAGAGCAAACAATTACTCCAGTGCTGGATGGACAGGGAAACGTAAGACACTTTATCGCAATTAAACTGGACATTACCAAGCGCAAGCAGGTGGAAGCCGATCTGCAACAAGCCAGGGAGGAACTTGAAAAAGCAAATCTTGAGCTCAAGGCTGCGCTTGAACATGAACAGCACCTGGCGCACACGGATGCTCTGACCGGAATCTTTAACCGTCGTCACCTGTTCGAACTTGCCGAACATGAATTTGAAGTTGCCAAACGCTATGGACATCCCTTATCTGTGATCATGTTTGACCTTGACCATTTTAAACGGATTAACGACACTTTTGGTCATGCCATGGGAGACCAGATTCTGGAACGCGTCACACAGATCGCCTGCGCCGAATTGCGTGAAGTGGATTTGATCGGGCGCTACGGTGGCGAAGAATTTTTGATCATATTGCCGGTAACTGGGGCACAGCGAGCCTGGTTGTTGGCTGAGCGCATTCGCAGCAGCGTGGAGACGTTTTACGTCGCAATTGGCAATAACCCAGTCTTTGTTACGCTAAGTATAGGCATTGCGGAAATGGGTTACGAGACACAGGATGGATCGGTGGAAAACCTGATTCACCGCGCCGATGAGGCGATGTATCGCGCCAAACGGTCAGGGCGTAATTGTACTGTGATCTTTGATTCGGATTAATAATACAATCAATGGTTTCACATGCCCCGCGCAGGAAGGTTGTTTCCGCAGGCGGATAGCCTGCCATCCTGGTTGAGATGAGCTAATGTGAAGTTCTGACAATATGAATTTGCGGCTATCTTCAAAATTATTTGATTTGTTTGCAAGTCTTCCCGGCTTTTACTGCTTTTTAAGTGTAGCAGGATGAAGTCTGGCAGATTCAAATAAATTTTGCACTGTAAGGTAAACAGGAGAGACTGAATGCCTCATAAAATGAAATCCTCGAAAAGTAAATCAACTGCCAGGTTTGATGAAGAGATCTTCCATCTTATGTTTGAGGGGCATTCTGCGGTCATGCTGCTGATCGAAACAAAAACGGGTGCCATTCTTGACGCCAACCACGCTGCGGTAAATTTTTATGGGTATTCAAAATTAAAGCTATGCAGCATGTCAATTCAGGAGATTAATATATTGCCGCCGGAACAGGTGACAATGGAGCGGCAAAAGGCATTCAATAATGAACGTAATTATTTTATTTTTTCACATCGGCTTGCCAGTGGGGAAGAGCGCACTGTGGAAGTCTATTCATCCCCGATCGCTTTTCAGGAAGAGCCGGCGATCTTTTCCATTATTCATGACATTACAGAGCGCAGGCTGGTTAATGAAGAATTTAGAAGATCTGAGGAACGTTATCGCACTCTGTTTGATAATATGATGGATGGCATCTACCGCAGTACACATGCAGGAAAATTTGTGGATGTAAACCCAGCTCTGGTAAAGATGTTTGGATATTCGAGCAGGGATGAGATGCTGGGTGTGGATATTAAAAAAGACCTTTATTTCTTACCCGAGGAAAGGGGCAGTCATATTTTGGATACCGGGCAGGAAGAAGTTGATGTATATCGTATGAGGCGCAAGGACGGTTCAGAGATATGGGTTGAAGATCATGGATATTATGTGCATGACGAACAGGGAAATATTTTATACCATGAAGGAATGCTGCGAGATATTACCGCGCGCAAACGGGCGGATGAAATTGTTCGAGAATCGGAGGCCCGGCTGGCAGCAGTGATGGAAGGTAGTCAGTTGGGTTATTCAGACTGGAATATCCAAACGGGTGAGGTACTACGGAATGAACGCTGGGCGGAAATACTGGGCTATAGCCTGAAAGAAATTGAACCCACATACCAGTTGTGGGAAGATTTGCTCCATCCCGATGACCGCGCATCGGTATTGCAAGCCATGCAGGATCATCTCGACAGAAAAACGCCAGTCCATCGTGATGAATATCGCTTGCGTGCCAAAGATGGGAGTTATCGGTGGATATTGGACCAGGGGAAAATTGTCGAGTATGACCCGCAAGGACGTCCATTGCGAATGACGGCTACGCATACAGATGTCACTTCACGCAAGGAAGCTGAAGCCGAGCTGCGCAAGGCAAAAGATGCACTTGAAGTTACCCATCGGGAACTCGAGCAAGCTTTTGCGCGCGAACAAAAACTGGCGCGCATTGATATGCTGACTGGAGTTCACAATCGTCGTTTTCTGTTCGAGCTTGCTGCGCATGAATTTAATATGGCTCTTCGCTATAATTCGCCGCTCTCTGTGTTAATGTTCGATATAGATAATTTCAAACTGATCAACGACGGCTTCGGACATCCCATTGGTGACCAGGCATTGCAATACCTCACGCGGGTGGTTGCCAGTCAACTTCGTTCTGTGGATGTGCTTGGGCGGTATGGCGGTGATGAATTTATTATTCTGTTGCCCCAAACCGGCACACAGGAAGCACTGGTACTTGGCGAGCGTATCCATGCCAGTATTGCTGCCATGCAGATTGATACAGACAAAGGGCCGCTTAGCCTCACGATCAGCCTCGGGATCGCTCAATTACTTCATCATGCAGCGCAGCCTGATACTGTGGATAACCTGCTGCTGCGTGCCGACCAGGCTTTATACGCCGCCAAGGTAGCTGGGCGTAATCGAACTGTGATCATGGACACAGAATGATATTCGGATCATTTAAAAGAGAATTTATCATGAAATATCTGGATGACAAAAAATATTATATGTTGATGGTCTTCCTTGCTGTTTTCCTGTTTGGGGGTCTGGCTTCGTGCACCAACACTTCATCTTTCATGGTTGCCCAACCAGTATCGAGCATACGGGTGGTGATGGATGATAACTACCCGCCCTACATATTTCTTGACGAGCAGGGAAATCCACAGGGCATTCTGGTTGACCAATGGGCGCTTTGGGAGAGGCACACAGGGGTAAAGGTTGAACTATCAGCCATTCCCTGGGAGGATGCGCTAAGCGGAATGGCGGGCGGGGATTTTGATGTGATTGACACCATTTTTTATACCGAAGAGCGCGCTGAAATGTATGATTTTACAGATGCGTATGCCAGCATTGACGTGCCGATCTTCTTTCATAACAACATCTCGGGCATTGCAGATGCAAATGACCTGAGAGGGTTTCGCGTTGCTGTCAAATCGGGTGATGCGGATGCTGAGTATTTATCCAACCTGGGGAGAACGGAGCTTGTTTATTACAACAGCTATGAAGAAATTATCCAGGCGGTGGAAAAGGGGGAAGAGACCATCTTTGTGATTGACGAGCCACCGGGGCTTTATTTCCTTTACAAATACGGACTACAAAACCAGTTTAATCATTCTGCGCCATTATTCAGCGGCGAATTTCATCGTGCTGTAAAAAAGGGAGAATATGGGCTTTTAGCCCTGGTGACAGGTGGATTTGCCAGTATCAGTAAATCTGAATATCAGGCAATTGACAATCTCTGGTTCGGTACTCAACAGGAAAACTATTGGCAGAAATACCAGCCTTATTTACAGGCTGGCACTTTGATTGTCTTGTTGATTATTCTTATCCTGGTCATCTTTAATCGCATCCTGCAAAAGCGTATCAGCCAGCGCACAGGGGAGTTGAAACAAGCAATTTTAGACCTGCAAAATAGTGAACGTAAGTATCGGGAAATTTTTAATGCCACGACAGAAGGGATTTTTATCCATGCTGTACCAGGCGGACAATTGTTGCATGTTAACGAATCAATGCTGAAAATGTACGGTTATGACTCTGAGGAGGAAGTGCTTTCCAGGGATTTTAGAGATCTAAGTTTTCATGAATCGCCCTACTCTGAATTTGATGTGCAGCAAAAAATGCGTAAAGCTCTGGAGGAAGGTCCGCAAGTCTTTGAGTGGCTTGCCCAAAAAAAGACCGGGGAGACTTTTTGGACCGAAGTTTCATTGCGAAGTATGCAGATTGGCGGGGAGGATCAACTTCTGGCTGTCGTGCGTGACATCACTGAGCGTAGACAGGCGGAGGAGAGCCTGCGTGAAAACGAAAAATTACTTCGAGAAGCGCAAAGTATTGCAGACATGGGGAGCTATGTACTGGACTTTGCCACTGGTATGTGGAATAGTTCTGCCATTCTCGACAGACTATTTGGGATTGATGATATGTATATCCGCTCTGTGGAAGGGTGGCTCGATCTTATTCATCCCGATCACCGCCAGCAAATGAGAGAATATTTGACAAATGATATTATGATCCAGCGTGTCCATTTTGACCGGGAATACAAGATATGCAGAAAAAAAGATGGGACTGAGCGTTGGGTACATGGTTTGGGAGAACTGGAGGTTGATGCACAGAATATCCTTGTAAAAATGCATGGAGTAATTCAAGACATCACCGAACGAAAACGAGCCGAACAATCCCTGCGCGAACGTGAACTTCAATACCGCACACTGGTAGAGCAAATCCCCGCCATTATTTATATTGATGATGTAAGAAATGGAATTAATTCGATATACGTCAGCCCGCAGATCAACACCATATTGGGTTTTTCACCCGGGGAATGGTTGCAAAAATCTCCTGGTATCTGGGGTACTCTTGTTCATCCGGATGACCGTGAGCTTATTGACGAAAAATACCTGCAATGTGTGCAAAATGGTGAGCCATTTGAAGCCGAGTACCGCATGTGGAACGCCAGTGGGCGTCTCTTGTGGTTTCATGACCAGGCAATCATGCTGCGTGATGAAAATGGCATTCCGCAATTAATGCATGGCATGATGCATGATATTACCGACCGCAAACAGGCGGAAGACGAAATGCGCCAGCGTGTGATGGAACTGGAAACGCTCTACGAAAGCGGGTTGACCATTAATCAGATTCATGAGCCGGGGGAGATAGGAAAAAAAGTGATTGAATTGCTCGAACAAAAACTCGACTGGCACCATACAACTATCCGCTTATATCACCCACAGGATGAAAGCCTGGAACTATTGGCGTTCAATCAACCAGGCTTGAAGAATGAAGCAGAACGGTGTGAAGTGGAGGAGCACATTAAAACGCTGGTTGCTCATTCTAATCAGGGTTTAAGTGGTTGGGCGGTCAAGCAAAAACAGGTTATAAGGTCAAACAATTTATCCACTGATCCACATTATGTGGAAACCTATCCTGGACTGCAATCTGGTCTTTATGTACCGATGAAACTTGGGGATCGTGTAATCGGAGTTATCAGCATCGAAAGCGAACAACCCAGGGCTTTCAGCCGTGCGGATGAACGATTGACAGCCACGCTGGCAAATCAGGCGGCAAGTGCTCTGGAAAATGCCCGTCTTTTTGCGGCTGAACGAAGACAACGACAGATATCGGATGCACTGCGCGACGCGTTGAGTGCCGGCGCATCCATGAGTGCAAGTCTTGACTTCGAGCTCATTCTGGATCATTTGCTGGAAGCTTTGGAACAGGTTGTGCCATTTGAGGGCGCCAGTATTATGCTTGTTCGACCCGAAACCCAGAGGAGTAATATTGCCAGGGTGCGAGGATATAAGAAGCTGGGGGAGAGGGATTTTGAAAATATTATGAAACTTGGTTTTGACATCGCCTCAGTGGAAAATCTGCGCTGGATGTTTATTAACAAACAACCCTTTGTCATTTCGGATGTGGGACAGTACCCAGGCTGGATACATGTGCCAGAAACAAGTTATGTTCACTCATGGGCTGGGGCACCAATCATTGTTAACAATGAAGTCATTGCCTTCTTCTCACTTGACAGTACCGAGCCGAATTTCTTTACAAATGATCATATTGAATTAATGCGCGCGTTTACAGGCCAAGCCTCCCTGGCTCTGCAAAATGCCCGCCTGTTCGACGAAACAAAACGGCGCTTTCAAGAATTTGCTGCGTTATACGAGACCAGCAATGCCCTCTCTGCAAACAATGATTTGAATACCCTGCTAAAGAGTATTGTTGAACATGCTACAACGTTATTGGATACTACCACGGGTGCCATGTATCTTTGCGATCGGATAAGTGGTGATCTGGAAATAGTGGTTACCACAACGCCGATCATACCCATTGGTACAACCCTGCGCCCTGGTGAGGGTGTGGCTGGACGCGTTGCACAGTCAAAACAACCAATGAGGATCGATAACTATTCAACCTGGGCTGGACGTTCACATATATACGACGATATCTTATTTCATGCCGTCCTTGAAGTGCCCATGCTCTTTGGAGGAGACTTGATCGGTGTATTGAATGTGGCAGAGATGGGCGATTCAGATCGAACATTCACTGAATCTGATGAACGCCTGTTGTCACTTTTTGCCGCCCAGGCTGCAGGGGCACTTCATTCGGCACACCTGCGTGAAGAGACCGCACGCCGCGCTCAGGAATTTGCGGCACTTTATGAAACAAGCAATGCTCTTTCATCAGAAAATGAGCTGAATGCGATGTTGAATGCCATTGTGGATCGCGCCAGAAAACTGCTTGGAGCTTCATCAGGTGGAATCTATCTTTATCTTTCTGAGACCAAGGAATTGGAACTGACCGTGGACAGTACGCATTCCACACCAATTGGAACACGTTTACAAATTAATGATGGGGTAGCGGGGCGCGTAGCACAAACATATCAACCAATACGGATAGATGATTATTCTGTCTGGGAAGGTCGTTCTCCAGTCTTTGAGGAAATTCTCATCCATGCTGTCCTTGAAGTGCCGATGCTTTATGGAGGCGAATTAATTGGTGTTTTAACTGCGGAAGAGGTTGGCAATTCCACCCGCAAGTTTACCGAAGCCGATGAACGGCTGCTTTCCCTCTTTGCCTCACATGCCGCCGGTGCCATCCACTCGGCGCGTCTGCGTGAGCAAACTACGCGCCGACTGGATCAACTGCAGGCACTGCACCTGATAGACCGTGCGATATCCTCCTCATTTGACCTGTACCCCATCCTAAATACAGTCATCGGCCAAACCATTGCCCAACTGGGTGTGGATGCTGTTGATATACTTTTATTCCATCCGTACCTTCAAATTTTGGACTACGTTGCCGGGCAGGGTTTCCGTACCCGTGCCATTGAACAGACGCACTTGCGTCTTGGCGAATGTTTTGCCGGGCGCGCAGCTTTTGAACGCCGCACAGTGCATATCTCCAACCTCCCCGAAGCAGGATCCACCTTCACGCGCGCAGTCATTCTGCAGAGCGAAGGTTTTTTAGAATATTATGCTGTGCCACTTACCGCCAAAGGCGAGATCAAAGGTGTTCTGGAGATTTTTAATCGCACAATCTTACCCTTTAATCCAGAATGGTTGGATTTCCTTGAAACCCTGGCGGGGCAAGCGGCCATTACCATAGATCAAACTCAACTTTTTGAGAACCTGCAACGTGCTAATCTTGAACTAATCACCGCCTATGATGCCACCATTGAAGGTTGGGCACGGGCAATGGATCTGCGTGACGAAGAAACAGAAAACCACACACGACGGGTTACCGAACTAACCCTGTCGCTTGCAAAAGAAATGGGTATAAAAAATGGTGAACTACTCCATATTCGGCGTGGTGCTTTATTGCACGATATTGGAAAAATGGGAGTACCCGATAACATCCTGCTTAAGGAAGGGAAATTAACAGAAGAAGAATGGGTTCTTATGCGCCGCCATCCCCAATTTGCATATGAAATGATTCAACCAATCAAATACCTGCGCCAGTCCCTGGATATTCCCTATTGTCACCATGAAAAATGGGACGGTACAGGCTACCCGCGTGGATTGAGCGGCGAACAGATTCCACTTGCGGCGCGCATCTTTGCCATCGCAGATGTATGGGACGCGATCACTAGTGAACGCCCCTATCGAAAAGCATGGACAAAAAAGAAAGCATTGGCATATATCAAGGAACAAAATGGAAAACAATTTGACCCGAAGGTTGTGGAAGTGTTTTTAAAAATGATCGGTAGTTAGACCTTATTTATTATTAGGACATGAGATGTGAAAGGACAGGCGCAGAAATAGTAACGGTCGAGGTACGGCACTGTGGGTTGGAGCAGCCAGCGGCCTTGGGACTTGCTTTTTAATGAATCAATAGGACTTCACACAAACCAGTCCTTTTAAATAAGCACCCTCCGGGAAATGTAAGCTGATAGGGTGGTCCCTCCCCTGTGATAAATGCTCGATGATCGTCGCATCGGTGCCTGCATCGAGTGCTGCGGATGCTACGATCTTTTGAAAGAGTGCTGCGTCAATTCCGCCTGAACAGGAATAAGTGAATAACATTCCACCACGTCGCAATAATTTGAAAGCCAACAGGTTGATGTCTTTGTAGGCGCGTGAGGCTTTTTCAGCATGGGCGGCAGTTGGAGCGAATTTTGGCGGATCAAGAATAATCATGTCGAACGAACGATTCCCGTCACGAAATTTTCTGAGCAATTGAAAGACATCGCCTTCGAGAGAGGTGTGACGGTTGGCGGGGATGTCATTGAGTACGATATTTTCTTCAAGTAACGCAAGTGCATCGGCAGATGAATCAACAGACAGGACGGACTTGGCTCCCATTGCCAAAGCGTGAATGGAAAATCCGCCTGTGTAGCAAAAACAGTTCAACACGTCACAGTCTTTGGCAAACTCGCCTACTCGGTGACGGTTGTGGCTTTGGTCAAGATAGAAGCCGGTCTTATGACCTGTGGCAATGTTGACTTGAAAATGCAGTCCGTATTCCGTAATGCGTAATTGATTTTCTGGTTTGCCGCGTAATATTCCAACCAGCGGTTTCAACCCTTCAAGTTCGCGTACGTCGGCATCGGAACGTTCATAGATATTTTGGACGCCTGTTTCTTCAACCAAAATATCGGCGATGGTTTCCTTCCAGAATTCAGAGCCGGCGGTCAGGGATTGCAGGACAAGCACGTTGTTATAACGATCAACGATCAAGCCCGGGATGCCGTCTGATTCGGCGTGCAGCAGGCGATAAGCGTTTGTGAGACTTTCCATTTTCAATCTTTGACGCACATTAATTGCAGCCTTGATTTTTCGGCGAAAAAAATCCTTGTCAACAGGCTCATCAATAAAAGTCCATACACGTGCGCGGATTTGGGAATGTGGGGAGTAGGATGCATGGGCGAGGAAAAGCCCATCAGATGAGATCAACTCAACGGTTGAGCCTGAGGCTGGATCGTTGTCCACATGGTGGATTGCTCCGGCGAAAATCCAAGGATGGCGCCGCAGTATACTTTTTTCACGATTTGGGTTGAGAGTAATTGGCATGTGTCTATCTTACCGCAACAAAGCTTATAATGGAATCATGACCACGCGCGTGAGACTTAACTCCGTGTTGTTGCCTTTGTTGACAATCGGGATGGTGGTGATGCAGTTGATTGATCCATCCGCAGTTTGGCAGGCAATGGTGACCACCTTCGGTGGAGCATGGTTGATTAGCTGGTTGTGGGCGCGTTCATTGAGAGACCACATGCATCTGACGCGTGAAGTCCGTTTTGCATGGGCACAGGTGGGTGACAAGCTCGAAGAACAATTTACATTAACGAACGATGGATTAGCACCTGCCACATGGGTTGAGGTGGTTGATCATTCAACTCTGCCCGATTATTCGGCCGCGCGAGCCATCGGTATTGGTAGTCAGGAATCAAGCACATGGCATACGACAGGTGTATGTACGCAGCGCGGGGTCTACACACTTGGCGGCACAACACTGTGCAGCAGCGATCCGCTTGGCATATTTAATGTTGAGGTGTATCACCCTGAAAGCGCCACGTTGGTAGTCATGCCGCCGGTAATCCCGCTGCCTCTAGTAGAGATCACCCCAGGGGGGTGGCTTGGGGATGGGCGTCCGCGTCCTAATTCTCTGGAGCAAACCGTGAACGCGCTCACAGTCCATGAATATCAATACGGCGACGCATTGAGGCAAATTCACTGGCCGACGACCGCACGGCGTAATGCTCTTTACACACGCGTGATGGATGGCACACCCGCAAACGACTGGTGGATAGTGCTGGATGCTGATGCAAATACTCAGGTTGGTCATGGCTGGGAGTCAACCCTTGAGCTGGGGGTCATCCTCGCCGCGTCGCTTGCAGACCGTGGGTTGCGCGCCCGTCATTCGGTGGGACTGCTCACAAACGGAGATCAAACTGTCTGGTTGAAACCAAAACAGGAGGAGGGCCATCGTTTCCAGATCATGCGTGCGCTTTCCACGCTTAAGCCTGGCAACCTGCCCCTTTCTGATCTACTTGAACGTGCCGCCCCAACGCTTGGCCATCGCACGAGTCTGATCATCATCACCCCATCCATAAATAGTGAATGGTTGACATCGCTAACTTTCTTAATGTGGCGCGGAATCACCCCCACCATTCTGCTGATGGATCCGGCATCTTTTGGCTCGCTGGATCATGCGGACACGCTTTTGCAAATTCTCGTGCAAAGAGGAATTTCAAGCTTTGTTCTGGATCGAAGCCTGCTCCTGAGACCCGAGGCTCGCCCGGGATGGCGCGGACAATGGGAATGGCGCATCATGCCGACCGGCAAAGCTGTTTCTGCACGTCCGCCAGGTGACATGGTATGGAGGAAATTGGGATGAATCTTGAATTTCTGAAAGGGCTGTTCAGAATTCAGGATGTGAGGTTTTTGCTTTCGTCCGCAGCTCTGGCATGCCTGCCCATTGCATTGATGAATCTCCTGCACGGCGCAGATTTGAGTCTGCTATTGCCGATTACTTTTTTGGGCATGTTCATTGCACAGGGATTAAGCAGATCGAGCGTAAAAAAAATATCGGGGGCAATCATTCTTTTGGGACTTGGCCCACTGGCATTGATCATTCGCATTGGCGGGCTGTGGAATTCCCTGTGTGGGGCGATAAAAGGCTCGTTCACCTTGATTACATCACTTATCAAATTCCCCTTCCCCGTCTCTCACTCACCCGTGGATTTTTTATCCCTGCTCCTGGCAAGAGAAGAATTGATTCAAAAAATCATGGGACTTGGCAAGCGGTTCGTTCTATGGCTTTCAGGATTTTTGAATGGGGTCGAAATTGAGGATCCTGTTATCCGTACGCTTATCTGGTGCCTGGTCTTGTGGCTGGTTGCGGCTTGGGCGGGCTGGCAGATGTATCGCCAGAAGCATTTGTTTAGCGGGGTGTTTCCAACAACACTATTAATGGCATTCATCATCAATTACACCGGTGAAGAGATCGAGCTTCTCTGGTTGCATCTTGGTTTGCTTTTATTTCTGTTGGGGTTGACAAGTTTTGCCGAACAAAAAAATCATTGGGAACTTTCAAAAACGGATTACTCTGAAAGTACAAGTCTCGATACACTTGGCGTTGTGGCTGCGCTGACCATCACGCTGATGGCGTTTTCGGTTTTCGCCTCCTCGATTTCGGTCGAAGATTTTTTGGAAAGAATGCGTGAAAGGAACGGGGATATAACAGAGTCCCAGGGTGAGTCGTTTGGACTTGAGCCTGTAAAAGATAATGCGGATATTGCCAGAGTCACAAGCGGTTTGCCTCGCTCGCATTTGATCACGGCCGGTCCCGACCTCTCGCGACAATTGGTGATGAAAATCTCCACCGGCGAGTTGCCTCCCTTGCCCGAAATTGCACATGTGACTGTTCAGCGTCATTATTGGCGCACACTCACCTATCAGGTGTACACCGGGAAAGGCTGGTGGAATCCAGCTGCATTTGGCGATGATGTGGCACCCTATGAAATGTTGATCGCTGAGATTCCACCAAATTATAGACTTGTGACGCAGTCAGTGACATTCCCCAACGAAGCAGGTGATCGGCTATATTGGACGGGGGCTCTTCGGAGTGCAGATGTGCCGTTCAAGGCTGCATGGCTGCGCAAGGCTGAAAATAGCCCGCTGCTTTACTCCAATATGCCAGCTGCATTGGCTTCAGTGAAAGCGTATCAAGCTGAATCTCTGGAGTTGAATGTGAATGTCCGCGCATTGCGTGAATCTCCCAGCGTATATCCTGATTGGGTTCGCCGTCAATTTCTATCACTGCCTGTCTCAGTACCTGCGCGTGTCCATGCATTGGCGCGTGATCTGACGGCTTCGGCATCGACTCCGTATGACCGCGCGCTTGCCATAGAAATATATCTGCGCACTTTCCCATACACGCTCGAAGTTGACCAACCTCCTCCTGGGCGTGATGCGGTAGATTATTTTTTATTTGACCTCAAGCAGGGGTATTGTGACTATTACGCCACCTCGATGGCTGTGCTAGCCCGTGCCGCGGGTTTGCCTTCACGACTGGTAATTGGGTATGCCAATGGGACTTACGATTTTGAAAGTGCAAAATATATTGTCACTGAAAACCATGCCCATTCATGGGTTGAAATCTATTTTGCAAACATCGGCTGGGTGGAGTTTGAACCTACCGCCAGCCAGCCCGCGATCCTTTATGAAGAAAAAAAACAACAAACCGCGCCACCTATTGAAGAAGCATTGCCCATGGAGCCGCTTTTGGAAGAGAAGATTTCTCTTTTCTTTCAAGGTCTGTTTATAAATTTATGGCTCCCTGCTCTCATCATACTTATCTGTGGCTTTCTGTGGATTGGATTCGACTTGTTTCGCCTCCATCGATCGGCCCCCTTGCGAACACTTCAGCTTTTGTACGAGCGTTTGCGCCGCCTTGCACGACCTGTCATAGGGTACTCTTTGAAAAGCCAAACAGCACACGCATATTCTCTCGCACTAATGGAGCGTCTGTCAGCATTGAAGGTTTCTCCCCGCACGCAAAACTTGCTTGTGCCTGCTTATGATGAGATCAGACAAATAACCGAACTTTTCTTGCGCAGCCTGTTTTCTCCTTTACCCCCAACACATATGGAAGTAAAGGACGCGATCAAGAGTTGGTCGCGTTTGCGGTGGAGATTAATCCTGGCGAACATACTCCGAGTCGGAAACAAGTAGACCGCGCTTTAAGCGCAGCCCATCGTGATTGCGTTGAACTTTATTCACCTGGAAATGGATGCAGACGCTGCATCCATTTTTCAACTTCGGGGAGTTGTTCAAAACCAAACTGTTTATAGAAGCCGTGTGCGTCATTTGTGGTAAGCAGCCAACGGCGGACGAATTTCAGGTCAGGGTGTTCGAGCACGGTCTGCATCAACCACTTGCCCAAGCCATGCCCGCGAAAATCCTCATGGATAAAGACATCGCAAAGATAGGCGACAATGATTGTGTCGGTTACTACCCGTGCCATGCCTATTTGATGGCAGCCTTCATAGATGCCGAAGACCAGTGAGTTGGCAAATGCTGCATCTGTGTACTCGCGCGGACGGGTTCCCGCCCAATAGGAGCGGGTGAGGAAATTATGCACGGCGTTCATATCCAATCGGGCAGGGTCCGTGCTGATGGTAAATGGATCACGGTGGGTTTCGAATATCTGTGCCATGCGGCGAGTCTATCACATCATGGTATCATCCCTGAAATTCATATCCTTACGGAGAGGGTGTCATTCCCGATGAATCAATCCTCAATTTTAAGGGGGATCATGTTGGGCAAAGAGAACCTTCACACCCTTGCTCACGCACAAGTACCGGAGTGACATAATATTAATAACTGGAGACTCATGTTCAAACCTATTCGCTGGAATACCTTTCCCCGTGACTTTCTTAGAATTCAAATTGGTTTTTTCTTGTTTGGACTGGCAATAACCTTGATGATTCGCGGTAATTTGGGAACAAGCGCCTGGGCTGTGTTGGAAGTTGCACTGGCTCCGATGCTGAAAATTTCGATCGGCACAATGACCGTTGTGATGGGATTTACAGTGCTTTCAGGTGCATTGATCCTGCGTGAAAAACTTGGCTGGGGCACTCTTGCAAACATCCTGTCCATTGGCCCCTGGGAAGATATGTGGCTTTCCATTATCCCTTCAGTGACCGATAATCTACCCATGCAAATTGGCATGTTATTACTTGCCATCTTTTTAATGGGGCTGGCAAGTGCCATCTATATCGGAGTGGATGCGGGCGCGGGTCCACGTGATAGTATGATGCTGGCGATCAAACGCACCACGGGGGTTAGTATCCGAGTGGCACGTGCGATTATTGAGGTGACAGTTGTGGCCATCGGCTGGCTGCTAGGCGGTCCCGCAGGAATTGGTACAGTGGTTTTTGCCCTTCTGATTGGTCCAGCGGTGCAATGGGGATTTAAGATATTTAAAGTCCAGCCGCACAAGGCGATTGAGCCTGAGTTTATTGCAGGTGTGGAAGGCGGGGCGGAGTAAGTACGTACTTGGTAATGGAAAAATTATAAATCGTCAGGAGTGTCAATTGGCAGAAAATGAATTGATTTTCCAAAAAACACACCGTTCCACAGGCGCGTTATGGGTGTTCGTGTTATTCGTAGTTCCAGCGCCTTTGTGCCTGTTGGTTTATCACTTTGTCTTGTGGACAACAGAACAGAGTGCGATCATCTCTCTAAGTACCAAGAATCTTGCGTGGGCGGGTCCTATTGGTCTTGCAGCGCAGGGGCTGTTGATGACTACGATCACCGTGGCTCTCTGGTATTTTACAAAGGATGAGCGTTTCAAGCCCGTGTACGCGAATTTCTTTATTGCTTCGTTGATGGCTTTTCCTGGCTTGCTGCTACGGACGGTCGGCCCCAACAACGATCAACTCGGTTCAATTATACAATTCATGATCGCGATGATCGCAGCGCTCATCGTCATTTGGTTTCGCAAAGAAAAAATTTCCTGGGATCTAAAATCACTACCCCTTGGTTTGATCGTGGCAGGCATCGGCGTCATCCCTTTTACAGTCTATGGCTCGTTTGGTTCGGGTGGCGATGCTTTTCTCAGCTTATTGGCAAGCCTTTCATTTGGTTTGTTCGCAGCCGTTTTGATAAATATGACCACCGAAAATAGATTTCTCAACGGCGCAGGAATTGGCACCGTGCTTGCCCTGCTTGCATCATCTTTTGGCTATGATGGTTCCCAATTGATTCTGCTTGCCATACTTCCACCATTTGCATTTGCCATCTCAGCTGTCCTGCCATCGAAAGCTGCAACTTGGGCGGTCATATCTATGCTGACTTTTGCGGCGATGGCGATGTTCGATTCCACAGAACTGACCTTTGTCCTTGGTGATATTGGGAACATCGCGTTGAAAACTTCTGCTCTTGTTTTTGGTATTGGATTGATGGCGAGTCTCATCACGCTGATTTTATGCTCCGTGCCTGCACCCGTCCGAATTGAGAGGGGTGTGTCATATATTATCGGTTGGACGGGTGTGGGTGTTGTATGGGTTTCCGTCGTTGCCATATTTTTCATCTTCGGCAATCCAGGAAGTTATGGTGATCGACTCTTCGTGATCATGAAGGATCAACTGGATATTTCAGATGTGGCACATATCAAAGACCATGATAAACGCTTGGTTACCTCATACAAAAAATTGACAGCGCATGCCAATGCTACACAGATGGAATTGCGCGATTTTTTCGATAAAGCGGGAATTGAATATACACCCTACTATTTGGAAAATGCAATGGAGGTGCACGGCGGGGCTTTAGTAAGGTTGTATCTTTTGACCCGCCCTGAGGTGGATCGTGTTTTGCCCAGCCCGCGCCTTCGTGCTGTTCCAGATGATTTGCCTTCGCCTGGATATTTGACTCAAGTTGAGGACGAGGTGCAGTGGAATATCTCCATGATTGGCGCGGATAAAGTGTGGAGTGAGTTTAATGTGCGTGGCGCAGGCATTGTGGTGGGACAGTCAGATTCGGGTGTGGATGGAAATCACCCTGCAATTCAAAAGCAGTATCGCGGTTACAACACGGACGATGACTACAATTGGTTTGATCCCTGGGATGGCACATCCTCTCCCAACGACGAAGGCGGACATGGCACGCATACAACAGGCATAATTCTCGGTTCAAATGGTATCGGGGTAGCACCCGAAGCCCGGTGGATCGGCTGCGTGAACCTGGATCGCAACCTTGCCAACCCCGCATTATATTTGGATTGTATGCAATTCATGCTTGCACCATTTCCATATGGCGGCGACCCGTTGACTGACGGCGATCCAACCCAGGCCGCGCATGTCGTTAATAATTCCTGGGGATGCCCAACAATTGAAGGCTGTGACCCGAGTGCATTGTTGCATGCAACAGATAATTTGCGAAATGCAGGTATTTTTGTGGTTGTATCCACTGGCAATGATGGACCGAATTGCGAGACTGTTGAGACTCCGCTTTCATTGTATGACTCTGCTTTTTCTGTCGGTGCAGTTAACCAATTTGGAGATATGGCAGATTTCAGCAGTCGGGGTCCTGTGACGGCTGACGGCTCGGGCAGAACCAAACCTGATATTGTTGCACCAGGGGTGGATGTTCTCTCATCGCTCCCGCAAGGTACTTATGGCGCAAACAGCGGCACTTCGATGGCAGGGCCGCATGTGGTTGGAGTGGTGGCATTGATCTGGTCAGCCCGGCCTGATTTGATCGGCAATATTGAAGCGACTGAACAACTTATCATTGATACAGCCCAGCCCTACACCGGCGATACATCTGTGGGGTGTTTCAGTGACGATACGCCCAGTTACACGCATGGTTATGGTGTGGTGGATGTTTACGCGGCTGTTAAACAGGCATTGGGAAGATAATATTTCATGTGGATTTATTTATTTCAAGGCATTGGTTATGGACTTGCTGCTGCTTCACAACCGGGGCCATTTCAGACATACCTTATATCTCAAACCTTGACCTGCGGCTGGAGACGGACTCTGCCTGCAGCACTAGCCCCGTTGGTGAGTGATGGTCCGATTATTTTGGTCTGCCTGTTGGTCCTGAGTCAAGTACCTGTATGGCTGCAACAATCTCTTTATATTGTGGGCGGGTTATTCATTTTGCACCTTGCCTATGGCACATATAAATCGTGGAAAAACTTTGACCTGCGAGCGTTACAACCAGAATCCACCAATAAACAAAGTCTGTTTAAAGCCGCGTTGATGAATGCCTTCAACCCCAATCCGTATATTTTCTGGACATTAGTGACCGGTCCCATTTTACTTAAAGGATGGCGCGAAACACCAGTCAACGGAATTGGGTTCCTGGCAGGGTTCTATATAACCATGGTCGGCAGTCTGGTGGTGATTATTCTTGTATTTGGGGTCGCATCGCGGATTGGCCCAAAGGTGAATCGCCTATTATTGGGAGCTTCCGCGATCGCCTTGTTTTGTTTTGGGTTGTATCAGTTGTGGCTGGGAATTTTCGGCAGGTAATAAGACAAGTGCCGTATCTGTAGAAAAGACAGGTACGGCACTTGTTATTTTCAAAATCGCCCTATGGGGTAAATCATTATTAACCCTTCATGATTTATTACCTGGTTCCTATACTACACTTTCAGCAACTGTCTTGCCATATCCCATCAACGCCTTTACCATCTCTTGTGTTCTGCCTTCGGCATAAACACGCAGGACAGGCTCTGTGCCGGACGGGCGGATGAGCAACCACGAGTCGTCAGCCATAATATATTTTACACCGTCGCGCTGGCTAACCTCATCCACTTTTTGCCCCCCGATCTCACTCGGTGCTTTTTGGGTCAGGAAATCTGTCATTTCGGCTTTGGCAACTGGGCGGCTGAGCCGCAAGTCCACTCGCTCATACATGGCTGGCCCTACGTCTTCGAGCAGGTCGTTTACCATATCATGCAGTGATTTGTTTGTTGAGGCAATCATCTCCACGATGAGCAAGCCCATCAAGGGGCCATCGCCTTCAGGGATGTGTCCTTTGAACGAAATGCCGCCGGATTCCTCGCCGCCGATCAGAACATCTTCCTTCATCATGTAATCAGCAATGTGATTAAATCCCACGGGAGTTTCGTGCAGGGTCAATCCGTAACGTTTTGCCAGGCGGTCAATCATACGTGTGGTTGATACAGTGCGGACAACGGAGCCTGTCCAGCCGCGTTTTTCCACCAGATATTTTAAAGCCAATGCCATGATCTTGTGTGGGTCAACAAAATTTCCGCGTTCATCCATTGCGCCGATGCGGTCTGCATCGCCATCAGTGACAACGCCGAAGTTTCCCATTCCCGAACTGACTGCGCTGGCAAGCGGTCCAAGATATTTGGCAATTGGTTCAGGATGCACACCGCCAAAGCCGGGATTCATCTCGCCGCGGATTTCTGCGATCTCACAGCCTGTGCCCTGCAAAAAGGATTTGATCACGCCGCGTCCTGAGCCGTACATCGCATCGACCACAAAACGCTGCGGGTTGTCTGCAATGATATCGGTTTTGATCAATGTGTGAAGATGTTCAAAATAAGATGGCAGGGGATTAAATTTTTGGATCAAGCCTGCGTCACGCGCTTTTTTGAAATCCATCAAGTTGGGACCGCGCGCCTGTTCTTCGTTATCATTGATGTACACTTCCACGCGGCGGCACTGCTCGGATAAAGCTGATCCGCCGAATGCGCCTTTAAGTTTCAAGCCGTTATAGCGTGGCGCATTGTGTGACGCAGTGATCATAATGCCCGCGATTGCTGCATGGTGTTTGACCGAAAATGAGATGGCGGGTGTCGGTGAATCAGATTGTGCCAGCATCACGTTGAATCCGTTCGCGGCAAGCACGCGTGCCACTTCGCCTGCAAAGCGGTCGGAGAGGAAGCGGGTATCATAACCGACTACGATCTTGTTTTTTTCGGGGAGTTTTCCGCCGTTGGCAGATTTATCCCAATGATCTGAAGCTACTGCGTCGGCAATGGCTTGCGCCACGATGCGAAGGTTGTCAAATGTAAAGCTGTCTGAGATGACGGCACGCCAGCCGTCGGTTCCAAAATGAATGGGCATGTAGTTTCTCCAATGATTTATATGTAATGGTAAGGATGCTGCCCTCTTTGGTAAAGTAATTTCCAAAGTTATGGGAGGCGCCGCTTCCCTGTAAAGGGTGTTCCTGAAAATGACTGTTGTTATTTTACGGGGCAGGTGTTACACCAGTTGTTGGCGTTACAGATGGATTGAAATTTGGCTCAGGGGTGGCATAACTCACCACTGATTCCAATAACCAGCCTTCCACAAGTTGACCGTTTCGGGTCACAACAACATGAATCCACGCTACGCCGTTCACCTGCTTAAAATCGGAAAATATTTCCACAATCGTACCGTTATCCAGTGTCATCAAATATTTACCGTTGGGGGTTTGACGGAGGTTTGCGCCGCCACCTTCACTGGCGCTGACCTTGCCTGAAATTAACTGCGGCTCATTGGTCATGGTAGTGGAAATTGTGGCGGTAGGTGTGGACGGCGTTGCACTTGGAGAGACTATTGTATTTGTTGCAGTGGATGTTATTGCCGCAGTGCTTGTGATCGTGCCATCCGTCGATGTGGTGGAGGCTGTCAACGAGATGGTGGGAGTCTTTGATGGTGCGGGCTTGCTCGTCGTTGTGGCGGTCAGGCTTGGGGTGGGGGAGGGAATGATGGTTTGCTCAGCTGTTAGCGTGGGAAGGGGCAGGGATGTTGCAGCGATCACTTGAGTCGGTGAAGGGAACCCTGATCCCATTAAGATGAACAGAACTCCGGCGAAGAGAACAAGTGTGACCCCGCTGAAGATAATTCCCCGAGCCGTGGGGCGAAGTTTTATCGCAAAGAGAGTCAGCAAACCAAAAATGCTCGCCAATGTAAAGTGGACCGCGAATACCAAAATACCCTGGGGCCAGATGCCTGCCACGCCAGAGCCAAGCCCAAAGCCACCTGCGTTGATGGGTAAATAAAATGCATAGGCAATGACAACGCTTGGCAGAACTGGTTTATTTTCCGATTGTGCAAAGGATGCCACCAAAGTGATCGCCCCGATGGCTAGCACTACCAGCTCAGGAATCCACAGGCGTGCATGGATGAAGACATTGCTAAGCGTCATCGGCAGGAAAAGACGTGCGGCAAACCCGGTCAGCAAGCCGCCAATAAAAACGATGACAGCGCTGACGAATAACGCCATGAGCGTTTCAAAAAGAAAACGCGGTGCGCCAGTTAGTATGGCGAGCAGGAAACCCACCCAGGGTGTCATCAGTGGCGTGATGAGAATTCCAAGCAAGAGTACTGCCTGCGAATCGAGCAAAAAGCCCAGTCCAATGATCGCGCCGCATACCAGAGAGAATACGAATAATTCAATGGATGGATAAGCGCGGCGCGAAAGTGCAGAGATGAGCGCAGCCTGCCCTTCGGCGTCTGCGGGGAACATTTCACGGCGGTTGGCTCGTCTGCGACGGCTGCGAGCAGATGCCGCCGCATTTGCATCAAGTACAGACGGCGGAGGTGGTTCAGTGGGAATAATGGGGTTGTTGGAAAAAGACATAGGGTTTTTATTTTGGAGCGCAGGAGTTCCCTCCTGCGTTTTGATTTTACTTTCTCAAACTGGCAACAATACGCAAAGGTTTTTCGAGCAGATCCAATGCCGAAAGTATGTCTGGCGCGACCAGGTCGGCGGCAAGCAGGGAATCTTTTGAGACCCCTTCCACAGACAGCACACAAATACCCAGGCGTGCAGTTTCAAGCATTTCTGCGTCGTTTGCACCCTGCCCGATGGCTATCACTTTTTCACTGCCCAGCCTGCGGATGTAATTCGCTTTTTGCAGAGCCTCTCCGCCCGGTAAAATTCGCACGGCAGATAATCCAAGTTGTTGGTCCATGGCGGCTTGTTTTCCATGTGTGTCTGCTGTGAGCAGGTGTATGGTTAATTGGGTTCGCAAAGTGGTGATCTTCCCTGCCACACCATCAATAAGCTGACCGTCTATTGCCAGTGTACCGTTCACATCCATCACAAGATGTTCAATTTCATAATCGCCCTGACCCGGAATGGTAAATTTAATCATTGCGCTCCATTATACAGGGGATGGAAGGAGTGTGGGAGGTGCGAATTGCATCAAAGTTAAATGTTTATGTGCTGCACACCGGTGAGTTTACCCCTGCCAAACATGGGGCTATAATATCCCAATGTCCTCCATTACCATTCCTGCGCGGGCTGAGGCGCATTCCAACCTGCGTCCGCTTAATGTTTTACGAGACCTGTCTGCTGTGGCAGACCTGATCGAAGCCTGCTTTTCCAGCACCATGGATGGCGATGGGAAACGGTATGTGCAGGACATGCGTCGTGCAGGGAAAGACAACTCATTTCTAAAGTGGGCGAATCATGCCGTTGAGACCACATCCCTGCCATTGAGTGGATATGTTTGGGAGGAAAACGGCAGAATTATTGGAAATGCCAGCCTCATCCCGTATCGGCACAATAAACAGCATACATATCTCATCGCAAATATTGCTGTGTATCCCGATCACCGCCGTAAGGGGATTGCACGTTCCCTGACCGAGCGTGCCATTCAACATGCGCACGAGAAAAATGTGGATAACATCTGGCTTCACGTCCGCGATGATAACCCTGGCGCGATCGACCTTTACACAAAACTGGGTTTTGTTGAACGTGCCCGCCGCACTTCCTGGCAGGCGCATACCGACCCGCATGCTCCCGCCTTGCAAACAGATATTGTCGTCACAGACAGGAATCCAAACAATTGGCAGACTCAGCTCAACTGGCTTTCACGTCTTTACCCCGATACTTTAGCCTGGCACCGCAACTGGACATTTACATCCCTTCGACCTGGTCTGTGGAACTGGCTGTATTTGCTGTTCGTGGATGTAAATGTCCGTCAGTGGGCGGCAGTCAAAAAAAGCCATTCGCTGACAGGCTCAGGAAGCATGGAGGCAGCGCTTGCGTGGATTCCCTACGGGCGGGGAGAAGCTCTTTTTGCCGCAACAGGTGAAGGATCCGACCCTCAAGCGTTAACCGTGTTGTTGCTCCAGGCGCGGCGCGAGTTAGCTCATTCTTATTCCAGTATCGCGCTTGAATTTCCCGCAGGCGAATTTGACAAGGCTATTCAAGCTGCAGGCTTTACGCCACTACGCACCCTGATCTGGATGCAGGCAACTTTATAACAACTTTTACGTATTTATATGTAACGTGAATATTTTTCAAACATGTCAATGAAAGGAGAACGAATGACAAAATTTATAATTCGCTGGGCTATCAATGCAGTTGGATTGTATGCCGCAGTATTGATCGTCCCTGGCATCCAACTCCGCGGCGATTGGACTGGCGTGCTGTGGCTGGCACTCATATTTGGATTGCTAAATGCGCTTGTGCGCCCATTGTTGAAATTTCTTACCTGTCCGCTGATCATCCTCACTTTGGGTTTATTCACCCTCGTTATCAACACCCTGGTGCTGATGCTCACTAGCAGGGTCGGGCAGGTGTTTGGGATCGGTCTCTCCGTGGCTGACTTTTGGACTGCCCTGCTTGGTAGTTTGGTTATCAGCCTAGTCAGCGTGGTCATGAGTGTCATTTTCCGCGATGAGCTAAAGGGAAAGAAAAGATAGGATTGGCAGTCAGAGGCGGTCATCTTTCGCGAAAGATGACCGCCTCTTTTATTATCAACCTAAATTAATCTCTATCCCCTTCTGTTGGACTTTTATCAAATATCACCGATGGCGGCAATCTGGGAAAAGTTACTTTACCAAATTCCTCAACACTGTGTGCAGAATTCCGCCGTTGCGGTAGTAATTCACTTCAACATCCGTGTTCAACAGAACAGTCGCCTTGAACTCAACAACTTCTCCACCAGGTTTTTTCGCCTTGACCGTGACCTCGCTCTGCGGTTTCACCTGGTCATTCAGCCCTTCTATGGAGATGACTTCACTGCCGTCCAATCCAAGTGATTCGGCATTTTGTCCCTGGGCGAATCTAAGTGGAAGCACACCCATGCCAACTAAATTCGAGCGGTGTATACGTTCAAATGACTCGGCTATAACCGCCTTCACGCCTTGCAGCATGGGACCTTTTGCCGCCCAGTCTCGGCTGGAGCCTGTACCGTATTCCTTGCCTGCGAGGACGACGGATGATATACCGATTTCCTTGTATTTCATTGCCGTGTCAAAAATGGACATAACCTCACCTGAGGGCTGATGTTTTGTCCAATTGCCTTCTTTTGGCGCGACCATCACATTCTTCAAGCGAATATTTGCAAACGTACCGCGTGCCATTACCAGATCATTGCCGCGGCGTGTGCCGTATTGATTAAAGTCCTTGGGCTGGACTCCGTGCTCTTGCAGAAATTTTCCAGCAGGCGAATCCGCCGCAATGTTACCCGCAGGCGAGATATGGTCGGTGGTGATGGAGTCTCCAAATATTCCAAGCACCCGCGCATCCTGAATTGGCTGGATGGTTGGCACATCGAGGGTCAAAGTCTGAAAATAGGGTGGGTGATGGATATAGGTTGAGTCATCACGCCACTCAAAGAGATCACCTTCCTTGACCTTTATCTCCTTCCACATGTCCGAGCCTGAGAACACATCAGCATATTTGGCTTTGAACATCTCCGCCTTGACATTTGCCTCAATCGCTTCGTTTACTTCCTGTTGGCTGGGCCACAAATCCTTTAGATATACAGGTTGGTTGTTTTTATCTGTGCCAAGCGGCTCGTTATCCAGGTCAATATCCACAGTGCCGGCCAGCGCATACGCCACTACAAGAGGGGGGGAAGCAAGATAATTGGCCTTCACCAGCGGGTGCACACGTCCCTCGAAGTTGCGGTTACCAGAAATGACTGCTGAAGCAATCAGATCACCCCCTGTGACAGCCTTGGCTACTTCACCAGGCAGAGGCCCGGAATTTCCGATGCATGTTGTGCAGCCGTAAGCCACCACATTGAAACCGAGCTTGGAAAGTGGTTCGAGCAGACCTGCGCTCTTTAGATATTCGGTTACAACCAGTGAACCAGGTGCGAGAGATGTCTTGACGTAGGGCTTGACGTTCAAGCCTTTTTCGACAGCTTTCTTTGCCACAAGCCCAGCTGCAATCAGCACGGAAGGATTGGATGTGTTCGTACAGGATGTGATTGCCGCGATCACAACCGCGCCATGTTTCATCTTTAGTGTTCCGCCATTCGTGCCGAAGTTGGCTTCACGGTTCAATGCCTCACCAGAGAGGTCGTATCCGCGATCTTTTATGGGGGCAGTTAAAGCCTTGCGGAATGCATCTTTCATGTGAGAAAGCGCCACTCGATCCTGTGGACGCTTGGGGCCTGCCATGGATGGAACGACAGAGGCGAGGTCAAGTTCAAGAGTGTCAGAAAATTCAGGTTCGGGGCTGTTCGTCTCGCGGAAGAGTCCCTGCGCACGCATATAGGCTTCGGTACGGTCCACCACTTCTTCAGGGCGGCCTGTGAGGCGCATGTAGCGTAGGGTTTCCTCATCCACAGGAAAGTAACCCATTGTCGCGCCATATTCCGGAGCCATGTTGGCAATTGTGGCGCGGTCAGTGAGCGACATGTTATTCAAGCCTTCCCCATGGAATTCGACGAATTTATCGACCACGCCTTTCTTGCGGAGCATTTGGGTGACGGTGAGAACAAGGTCGGTGGCGGTAACACCTTCCTTGAGTTTGCCGAAGAGTCTGAATCCAATGACATCGGGTAGGAGCATATCCATCGGTTGACCTAGCATGACGGCTTCGGCTTCGATTCCTCCCACACCCCAGCCAACCACCCCCAGACCATTGATCATGGTTGTGTGCGAGTCGGTGCCGACAACGGTGTCGGGGAATAAGACACTAATGGCTTCAGAGGTTTGCCGGGTCTCTTCTTTGCTCATCACCACTTCAGCCAGATTTTCTAGATTAACCTGATGCACAATGCCTGTCATCGGCGGCACAACGCGGAAATTACTAAAGGCTTTTTGCCCCCATTTCAAAAATTCATAGCGTTCGCGGTTGCGCTGGAATTCGACTTCAGCATTCCGATTGACAGCGTCAACTGAGGCAAAAAAATCCACCTGTGCCGAGTGGTCAATGACAAGGTCAACGGGCACAAGTGGATTGATCTTCTTCGGGTCATCTCCTAAACGGGCTACAGCGGAGCGCATTGAGGCGAGGTCAACTACGGCTGGAACACCCGTAAAATCCTGCATGACAACACGTGCGGGCAGGAAGGGAATACCGGGGCGTGCCCCTTTCGGTGTCCACGAGGCGATGTTCTTTACATCATTCTGTGTGATCTCCCTGTCATTACATTGACGGAGGGCGGCTTCGAGCACGACGCGGATTGAGTACGGCAGTTTGCTGAGTTTTGTGAGCCCAGCTTTCTCCAGTACATCGAGACGGAAAATAACGTATTCCTTCTTCCCCACTTTCAATACGTCACGGGACTTAAATAGATCTTGCATAGGATACTCCTTTGGTATGAGGGTTTTATCACGTTAAGAACGTGACCTGCTCACACCACAATCTTGAAGAACTCAAAGGAGCGCCTTTGATATCCTTGCACCTTTGTGGTGGGATTGACATGAAGATGTCTCTGCGAGGTTGTACTTCCCAAAGCAAATCCCTTTAAAGAGATGGAGAATGCTTTTTTGCAAGGGTCCGGAAAGGCAGCTCACAGTGACATGGACTTATAAATTTAATTCCTCCTGGACGGATTTGACGAATTTATTTTTTTCGTCCCCATCCAGGAAGGCAGCCTGTGCTGCGCATATAACACTCTGTTTCAATAGACTGGTGGGTATCTTCAATTGTTCATACACACGCTGGTATTCATGTGAAAGCGTGATGCGGGAAACACTGGGATCATCGGTGTTAAGCGTAACCTGCAAGCCCGCAGCCAGCATGCGCGGCAGGGGATGCGGTGACAGGGAGTGTACAACCCCGGATTGATAATTGCTGGTAACGCACACTTCAAAGACCATGCCGTGTTCCTTTGAAAGGGCTACGACATTTTCATCTTCCATCACGCGCACACCATGGCCGATGCGCTCGGCACCGAGCTTCTCAATGGCATCTTGGACATTTTGCGCAGGACCCCACTCGCCTGCATGGATGGTGATATGCAAGCCCGCCTGTTTTGCCTCTCTGAAAATTCCATAAAACGGGTCAGATTTAAACTCGGCTTCATTGCCAGCCAGATCCATCCCGATCAATCCATCCTTGATATAGTCTGAAGACAGCCATGCCACCTGCTCTGCGAGGTCGGGGCTTTCGTGGCGGTTTACAGAGGCGATCAAACCCACCTTTACCTTGAATTGTTGTGCGGCATCCCTTGCGCTTTGTACCACCCACTGCATCACATCATGCAAAGGAAAGCCTTCAGCGCGACTCAAAGCCACAGGTGTAAACCGTAATTCAAGGTAACGGACGTTATCTTTCGCGGCATCCTCAACCGCCTCGCGTGTCACGCGGTCGATCACATCAGGAGATTTATAAAAAAGACGAAGCGTCTTGAATTTTTCCAGAAAATTGGTGAAAGTTTGCGGGTCCTGGTCTTGTACCTGCACGAGCTCGCTCAGGTTGAACTCGCTGATGGGTACCGTCACACCATGCTGGCTTGCTATATCCAGCATCGTAGTTAAACGCAAAGACCCTTCCAAATGGCGATGCAATTCCACCTTTGGAAGGGAGAGAAATTGGTTTACCGGAGCGGTATTGTCGCGTAACATCTTTCTCTAAAGTTTAGTGACGTTTCCTCTTCTTTTTATTACCGTCAACCTCCACCTGGGAAACACTGGGTACAACAGATACACTTTCAGGGGTTTCGATTGGGGTAATTTCCACTCGCCGTGGTCGGGCTGCAAATGCGCGGCCAATTACCAGGGAACGCACATCTTCCAGCAACTGTTGGAACATTTCTGATGCGCGTCCTTTGTATTGTACCAGCGGGTCACGCTGGGCGTAAGCCTCAAGGCCGATGGAGACACGCAAGGCCTCGACCTTTGTCAGGTACTCGACCCATAATTCACTGAATGCACTGAGCAGTAATTGGCGATGAACTTCGTTGAGTACATATTTACCAATTGCCTCAGTCAGCTGCGCGCGCTCTGATTCGCTCAAGCTTGATGCTGTTTCGTTAAGTCGGCTCTCCCCGAAAGCGATTCTTGCTGCGGGACCAAAATCAGCCAATTTTATGGCATTCTGGCTTAACCGCGAAAATTCAGATTGTCCCCAGGTCGCGCGCAGGTTTTCCTCCGCTGATTCAAGATGATCCATCACTTCTTCATTGATATCCTGCGCTTCGCGCCCGTCCAGCAATTGCGCAGCCAGGAAGACATAGGTAAACCGCATGAATCCCTGCTTGACCTGCTTATGTGTTTTCTGATCAAACGTGGCGCGTGTGCCATGCGATAGGGTTAACAACAAGCGTAGTTTTGCGGAGTCGCTGTCGACTGGTTCGCGCTGGAGGAAGGCATCAATATCATGAGCGATCTGGGCGTTAAGGCGTTCATGCTTTCGTGTGAGACCTTCACGTGCCGTCTGCATGATCACATCCTCAAGGTTGTCCCAATCGGAAGGCAGAGGGCTTTGCCACTGTAACTGCTCACCCACACGGTTTTGGATCGCACCGATCAGGCGTGTGGCGTTGAGCATGGTCAACTGATCTGCGACCATCTCCTGAATAACCTGCTTAACCGAATCGGGGTCCTCGCCCAATGCGCGCATCATTTCATTGTTGAGTCGCAGCGGCAAATGGACAAGCGTGCTGATCTCTTCAAGTATTTTCTGCGGACGCGGTGCATCTTCCCTGTCGTGCAGACCCTCAAAGAAAGCATCCAGTGCATCGTCCCGTTCAGAGTTCTGCGCTTCCAGGGATTCGCGTGTTTTTCCCACAAGTGCTTCAATGGCACGCAGGTTGTGTGCCCCTTCAGTTTCAATGGCACGGGAGATAAGGTTCAAGGTTGAAGACCGGAGAGCCTGTCCTGAGTCTGTTGAAGGGTCGCCAGTAATTTGGTTAAGGATTAGTTTGAATCCGAAAGAAGGATATAAGCCATTTTGAGAATCAAATGCTGGTTGCACTTGATCCAGCCATGCGATCAGTTTCCAGGGACCTTCTTCATCAGCCAGTCCAATTTCTATGCGCTTCGTCACCTCGTTTTGGAGCATATCTGCCACATCTTTACTCAAGTCTTCCTTGACGAAAATGCGGTCACGTTGGCTATAAATCTGCGTACGCTGTTTGTTAAGCACGTCATCGTATTCAAGTAAATGCTTGCGGACATCAAAGTTTGCGCCTTCAACACGGGTTTGTGAACTTTCGATGATGTTGCTGACAAGACGTACTTCCAGAGGAAGTGAGTCGTCCACCTTGAGCCGTTCCATTAGTCCGCTTACCTGGTCGCCGCCAAACAGGCGCATCAGGTCATCCTGCAAAGAGAGATAAAAACGCGAAGAACCAGGGTCGCCCTGACGGGCGGCACGTCCACGCAACTGGTTGTCAATACGGCGCGCTTCGTGGCGTTCTGAACCGATGACATGTAAACCACCCAGTTCTTTCACGCGTTCCATATCCACAAAGTATTGCAGGAAGAGTCTAACTTCCGCTTCGTAAATACCGAAGTTGGAAGGTTCCACTTTTAGCAGCGCCTGGCGGCGCTCTTCAAGAGTCATATCAAATGGGTCAGAATACCCTGACTTTCGTAAAACACGATTGACCGCAGCGATCACTTCTTCCGCAAGTTCGCCGCCGAGTTTAATATCCACGCCACGCCCCGCCATATTTGTGGCAATGGTCACTGCACCAAACGCACCTGCGCCAGCAATGATTTGCGATTCTTCGGTATGCTTGCGTGCATTCAATACTTGATGTGGAACGCCGCCTTGTAGTACCGCCTTCAAACGATCACCAGACTCATCTGGTAGATTAAGCGCTTCGAGCAAAGTTTTTAAATTCCCCGCCTCTTCAGGGTTGATATTGGTCATGCCATGCGGTTTGATGAAGTTGCGCATCGCATCTGGCGTGATCTTCTCGATGGGTTCATTAAACGGTATAAGTTCTGTAATGAGACGTCCATCCTCTTCGAGATTGTTGGCTTGCATATAAGCCCGTCGGATGAGAGTCACTTGCAGTAAACGGCGAACAGCTTCGGGCTTAAGTCTGCTCGAGAGTCGGTCTGATGAATCCACTGAGGTGGTACCAACCAGCATTGGGCGTCCAAGCGTGTGGTAACGGATGATCTCCGTTACAATGGCGCGCAATTTGGCTTCAACAGAGCGATAGATCACATCTGGATAATCTTTTCTACGATAAAAAACTTTTCCATCATTCGTTTTGGAGGTATAGAAGAAATATTGATAACCTTCTTCGTCCTTTGCTTTTTGCTCCACCAAGGTTGCATCAGCGCGCAGCGATTGATACTCAAGATTTGTGGGGACAGGTGCTACCTCGATTTTATAGATCTTGTTGAATTCTTCGGCCTCTGTTAAAGCAGTTCCTGTCATGCCAGCCAGTTTTTGATACATGCGAAAATAGTTTTGCAGGGTGATGGTGGCATAGGTGACATTTTCAGGCTCAACTTTCACGCCCTCTTTGGCTTCGACTGCCTGATGCAAGCCATCACTCCAGCGGCGCCCCGGCATTTGGCGTCCTGTAAATTCATCGACGATGACGACCTTGCCGCCCTGCACGAGATAGTCCTTATTGCGCTGGAAGAGATATTGTGCGCGCAGGGATTGTTCGAGATAGCCCGTCAGGCGCGCCTGTTCAGGCGTGAGGTCTTCTGGTCGGTCGGGATCAAGGAGAGGCTGTCCCAAAAGAGTCTCGACGTGGGTGATGCCGACTTCAGTCAAAGAGACGTTGCGATCTTTTTCACTCACCTCATAATCTTCGGGCTTTAATTGTTTAACAATGTTTGCCATGATGCCATAATATTCAAGGTCACCAGAAGAAGGTCCGGAAATAATGAGCGGCGTGCGCGCTTCATCGATCAACACGTTGTCCACTTCATCAACAATGGCATAATAATGACCACGTTGTACGCGATTGTCTAAACGCATTGCCATGTTGTCGCGCAGGTAGTCAAAGCCGAATTCAGAGTTCGTGCCGTAAGTGACATCTGCATTATAGGCTTCGACCCGCTCCACCAGCCGCAGGTGACGTTGATCCTCATGCGGCGACTCGCGTTCGAAATCCACAATAAATGCTTTCTTGCCATTCTCTGTGGCAGCGGCCATTTGCAAAACGCCAACCGAGATGCCGAGCATGTGGAAAATGGGAGCCATCCAGCGTGCATCACGTCGAGCCAGATAGTCGTTGACAGTGATGAGATGAACACCGCGACCCGTCAGGGTGTTGAGGTAGACGGGCATGGTGGAGACCAGGGTTTTTCCTTCGCCCGTGCGCATTTCTGCGATCTGACCGTGGTGCAATGCCCCGCCACCGATAATCTGCACGTCATAATGGCGCAGGCCAATTGTTCTTTTGGAGGCTTCACGCACAGCAGCAAATGCCTCGGGCATGATCTCATCCAAAATATCCTGTTCATACTTGTGACGAAGAGCTTCGTCTTCCACCTCGTCAATGGCCTTTGCCACACGCGCCTTGAATTCATCTGTCTTTGCGCGCAAGGCTTCATCGCTGAGGGCTTCATACTTTGCCTCCAACGCATTGACCTGTACTGCCAGGTCCCCAAATTGAGCAACCGTCTTTTTTGTGGGGTCGCCACTGAATAGTTTTACAAAGTTTTTAAGCATAAGTTCCCTTTCATAGAGTGGGATTATAGCATGGGAGGTTGGGGTCGAAATTTGAATTTTGTTAATGTTTTTTTCATTTAATAGAAATCATAACCGTACATTTTTTCTTTGTCACACAATGATGGATTTTGGAGTGCTCCACGGTAACAAAGCGGTAAAACTCATCATCCCGAAAAACGGAACTGATTGTTTCAACTTTTTATATTATGCTCGAATGCCATGAAAATTTACAGTAGAACCTTGCGCCTTCCTCCCGTCTATGCTAAAATCTTGCGCGAACGGAAAACCCAATAGAGACGACATCGAAAAGTGGGTAGCCCCCACTTTTTTGCTTGTAGAAACAGTAACAGGAGTAAATGGAGCAGGGAATATGGCTAAAAATGAATTTGCATTGGCTTTTAATGAGATGCTTGAAGAAAAACAACTCGCCAAGGACGTGGTTATCTTCGCGATCGAGTCGGCGATGGTATCCGCTTATCGGCGGGCTGTTGGCGCGTCCACTGCCCAACACGTGGAAGCCAAGCTTGACCCTGATACTGGAGTTGTCACTGTTTATGCCGAGAAGGAAGTGGTTGAAGACAACGTTGTTGATGACCGCACCGAAGTGTTGATAGAAGATGCGCGCAAAGTCAACCCGGAAGTTCAGCTTGGCGATATGATCGTGATTGAAACCACCCCTGCAGATTTTGGACGCGTCGCGGCACAGACTGCACGGCAGGTAATTCAACAGCGTATTCGTGAGGCGGAACGTTCGAATCAGATGCAATATTTCGAGCGTCAGGTCGGTGAAATCGTTTCAGGATTGGTGCAGACCACCAATGCGCAAAGCACCACCGTTGGTCTGGATATGAAGGCCGAAGGGGTGATGCCCAACAATCAAAAAATTCCCGGCGAAAGACTTAAGCTGCATGACCGTATCCGTGCCGTTGTTATGGAAGTAAAAGACGGTACACGCGGACCACAGATCATTCTCTCGCGCGCGCATCGAAACTTCCTGCGCCGCCTGCTTGAGAATGAAGTCCCTGAAATTTATCACGGCATCGTTGAAATTCGCGCTATTGCACGTGAGCCAGGTGCGCGTGCAAAGGTGGCTGTCTCAGCTACGCAGGCTGGCATTGACCCCGTGGGAGCGTGCGTGGGTATCAAAGGCGTGCGTATTCAAGCGATCGTGAAGGAATTGCACGACGAAAAAATCGATATTATTCAATGGGATCAGGACCCCATTGTTTATATTTCCAAAGCCATCAGCCCGGCACGTGTAAATGGTGTCTATCTCACGGATAGCGAAGGTGCTCGTACTGCGACAGTCGTGGTGGGCGAAGATCAATTAAGTCTTGCCATCGGGCGTGATGGGCAGAATGCACGCCTTGCCGCCAAGTTGACCGGCTGGCGTATTGACATCAAATCTTTGAGCGAAGCATCGGGTGACTCACTAAAGAAGTTGCTGAACAATTCAGAGCTCGCTGCGCTGATCCCAGCGGCTGTGGAATCAATTCCGCAAATCGAGGAAATCCTTGCAAAGAAAGCAGAAAATCGTCCGCTTACACCGGAAGAATATACTGTGCTTGGCCAATTTGTAGATCGCGTTGAACGCCGCACGATCCAGATCAAGGAAGAAGCCGCCCGAGTGGAGGAAGAACGTACCACCGCCGCACGTGCTGACATTCCTGCTGCTGCATTCAACATGCCGCTTGAACAATCAGGTATGAAAGAGCATATATTCAATATCCTTATTGAGGCTGGTTTTGAGACTGTTGGTGCTTTGATATTTGTTATTAAGACCGACCCCAACAAAGTGCTTGGACTGCCCGGTATTGGCTCCAAAGCCATGCAGAACATTGAAGAATCACTTGCCGTGCTTACCTTCCCCGAACCGGAAGTCGTGCCCGAACCTGAACTTGTGAAAGTGGAAGAACCAGTTACCATTCCGGTTGAAGTTGTTGAAGCAACACCCGGCATTGAGACAGATGAAGCAATTGCCGCGAAGAAACAATCCGAAGGCAAGAAAGAGGCAAAGAAAGTCGTCGAAGTAGAAGACGAAGAGCATGCCAAGGACGGCGTCGCCTTGGATGAGTTATTCAAGATGAAGCCTGAAATTTTCCAAAATGCAGGAAATAATGTCGAAGAGGAATCCAGCGGCGATAAGAAGAAAGGCAAGAAAACCAAGAAGAAAGCCGTTGAACTCCAGTTCGATGAAGGCTTGGGCGAAGTTGTGGGACGCAAGATCCACAAGCGTGGTGGCGAAGATGCAGGAAATGACTGGGAGTAATTCATCCCTTCCTTTGTTTTTGGGAGGGTCCCTTCGGGTAAATTGAAGGTGACTAAGAAACCTGTCCAACGTGTGAAGCATGTACCCCAGCGGACCTGCGTGGGATGCCGCGAAGTTTTGCCCAAACGACAAATGGTGCGCATCGTCCGCGCGGCGGATGGTGTGCGGGTGGACCCTGGTGGCAAAGTGGCTGGAAGAGGAGCCTACCTGCACGATAAACATGAGTGCTGGGTACGCGGCATGAAAGGTGCCCTGGCTCATGCGCTTAAATCGGAATTAACCGCGGATGACCGCGCCCGTCTGGAAGAGTTTATGAAGACTCTTCCTGCAGAACCAACGGATAAAGCCATGTGAACGACTAGCCACTCGCTCGCAAGCATCTTGTTGTGGAAGAAAGTAATGTGCATATCTTTATTATTGAGATGTGCAAACCAGAAGGAGGTGGCTTATGAGCAGCAACGGAAATAAAATTGAATTACCCGCCAACATCGTGATTCGCGACCTGGCGTTGAAAATCGGAAAATCCCCGATTGACCTGATCAAAAAATTGATGTCAAACGGGGTCATGGCAACGATCAACCAGAATGTAGATTTTGATACCGCCGCAATTGTGTTGGGTGAATATGGCCTGGAGGCTGTGCTTGAAGCAGTAGAAGAATCAAGCAAGGAAGAAGCGGGGGAAGTACCCCACTGGCGTCAAATGATCGCTGGAGAAAATAGCGCCTTATTAAAAGCACGCCCGCCGGTCGTCACTATTTTGGGGCATGTGGATCATGGTAAGACCAGTCTTTTGGATGCCATTCGTCAAACTGAAGTTGCCGCAGGGGAGGCAGGCGGAATCACTCAGCATATTGGCGCATACCAGGTGGAGAAGAAGGGACGTCTGATCACGTTTTTGGATACCCCCGGTCACGCTGCATTTACTCAAATGCGTGCGCGCGGTGCACAAGGCGCAGATATTGTTGTGCTGGTGGTTGCCGCCGACGATGGGGTCATGCCCCAAACTCGTGAAGCCATTGCTCATGCAAAAGCAGCGCGTGTTCCTTTGATGGTGGCATTAAATAAGGTGGATAAGGCCAATGCCAACCCTGACCGTGTCAAACAGCAGCTGGCTGAACTTGAACTTGTTCCCGATGACTGGGGTGGTTCTACGATGGTAGTGCCTGTTTCAGCAAAGCAAAAGCAGGGCATTGATGATCTGCTGGAAGGTATTCTGCTTGTTGCCGACAGCAACGAGATCAAAGCTAATCCCGGTGGAAAAGTCATCGGTACCGTTATTGAAGCCGAGTTGGATAAATCCAAAGGCGTAATGGCAACTTTGCTTGTTCAAAATGGAACCCTGGAAGCGGGTGATATTGTTGTTGCAGGAACTTCCTACGGCAAGCTGCGTGCCATTACAGACTACAAAGGTAAGACGATCAAGAAAGCAGGCCCCTCCACGCCTGTAGCGGTGATGGGATTAAGCGGCATGCCCGCGGCCGGGGATATTTTTCAGGTTGTGAGTTCTGAAAAAGAGGCGCGCAGTATTGTCTCGGAACGTATGGATGCTGCGAAGACATTATCACAAACGAAGAAGAAAGTCTCGCTTGAAGATTTATTTGCCAATGTGCAGGCTGGTGAAGCAAAGGGTCTCAACCTGATTATCAAAGCCGATGTGCAGGGTTCGCTTGACCCAATCGTTAACGAATTGAATAAACTCGGCGAAGGCGAGATCGGCTTGCACATCCTTCACGCTGAGACAGGCAACATCGGAAATAATGATGTAATGCTTGCCGCCGCATCAAAAGCGATTATCATTGGCTTTAATGTGCAGGCGGACGTGGACGGTCGACGGTTGGCTGAAAAAGAAGGTGTGGATATCCGGCTGTACGAAATCATCTACCGTATGACCGAGGATATTGAGAAGGCACTTACAGGCATGCTCGAGCCCAAGTTGGTTGAAAAGATCCTTGGGCGAGCCCAGGTGTTGGATGTGTTCTCTGCCTCCAAATTTGGCAAGGTTGCAGGGTGCAAGGTGATTGATGGTGAATTAAAACGTGGTGCGCGTGTAAGACTCTTCCGTGGAGCAGATATGATCTATGAAGGCGATCTTTCCTCCCTGCGTCACGAAAAAGAGGATGTGAAAGAAATCCGTCAGGGTTATGAGTGCGGTGTTGGCTTTAAAAGTTTCAACGACATTCAAGCTGGGGATCACTTGGTTTGTTATGTTGTTGAATAACGCAAATCGTAAAAATAACACCGTCTCTGCGAGGATAATGCAATCCCACCAGAAGGAATCCCACTTAATGTTGATTCATCGGATGGATCATCTTCTGTACAGCGACGGTAGGTGAGTTAATAATATGCCATCAGGAATTCGTTTACAACGTATCGCAGATCGCGTTCGCCAGGAGCTTTCGGAATTGCTTATCCGTGAAGTTAATGACCCGCGCTTGCACCATATTTTCATAACAGATGTGAAAATTGATAAAGAACTTGCTTTCGCTGATATTTACGTTTCGGCAATCGAAGGCGCACAACGCTCTGCGGAAATTTTGGCAGGGCTTGAGTCCGCTTCCGGTTTCTTTAGAAGGATCCTTGCTTCGAAAGTCGAACTGCGCGCCTTTCCAAGATTGCGATTTCACTGGGACCCCACGCCGGAAAATGCAGATCACATCGAAAAGGTTCTGGCTGGGTTAAGATTAAAAGAAAAGAAATAATTTTAGGGGGTGCGTTTCCAATGCACCCCCTATTTGCATAAAAACAAAATGGAGGATTAACATAAGTGGACAGTCAATTTTCAGGGGAGATAAAAGATAGGTTGGGAGAGGCGAAAAAAGTTGTCATCGCTTCGCATGTTCGACCAGATGGGGATGCAATTGGGTCATTGCTCGGGCTTGGTTTGGCCTTGCATAATGCCGGTAAATCAGTGCAAATGATCCTGGCAGATGGTGTGCCTTCCTCTTTCAAATATCTTGAAGGAAGCAAATTCATTGAGAAGGAACCAAAGGGCGGACACGATACGTTCATCACTGTTGATTGTGCGGATTTCAAACGTACGGGAAGCATCTTTGAGAATTTCGGGCAACCCGACATCAACATTGATCACCACAAGACAAATGAAAAATATGGAAAAATAAACCTGATTGAGGCAGATGAAGTCGCTACTTCCGCCATCCTTACCAATCACCTGCCAACATGGGGTTTCACGATCACCCAGCCAATTGCTGCCGCGCTATTAACCGGCATCATCACAGACACGCTGGGCTTCCGTACATCCAACGTAACGCCGGAGGCGCTGCGTCAAGCTGCGACCCTTATGGAAACGGGTGTGGATATGCCGGAAATTTACATGCACTCACTGGTGCGAAAGACATTCCCTGCCGCGAAATACTGGGGAGCGGGACTTTCCAGCCTGCAAAGCAAAAACGATATTGTTTGGGGTACGCTCACTCTTACAGACCGCAGAACATCCGGTTACAGTGGTAACGATGATGCAGACCTCATCAATATGATCTCAGCCATAAATGGGAATAAGATCGGCATGGTATTTGTAGAGCAGTCCAATCATCATGTTAAAATTTCCTGGCGCGCATTGGAAGCGGGAGTCGATGTTTCAAAAGTCGCAAAACACTTCAAAGGCGGAGGCCACGCCGCCGCCGCAGGAGCAGATATCGAAGGCTCATTGGCGGATGTCCAAAAGGAAGTCCTCAAGGTCACACGCGAGATGTTGAATCTGTAATATCAATGCATGCAGGTGGCACATTGGCACTATTGCAAAATACGACTTTTTTTGTCATAATAGGGATGTGAACGATTAAGGAGGAATATAGCATGAACAGTCAGGATATTAAGAATGCCATTTCAGGTGCTCTTGTTGTAGATAAACCCGTAGGCATGACATCACATGATGTGGTGCAGGCAATTCGAAATGGAACCGGTCTGCGCCGTGCAGGACATACTGGTACGTTGGACCCGCGCGCTTCTGGCGTATTGGTCATTCTCGTTGGACCAGCTGTGCGTTTGAGCGAATATGTATCTGCTTCTGATAAACGATATCAAGCGATTATTCGTTTGGGAGGCTCGACAGACACCTTCGATGCAGAAGGCAAGGTGACTCTTTCAAAAGATCCCCTCAATGTTACTGAAACGCAATTTGAAGCAGCCCTGCAAACTTTTGTGGGCGAAATTGAACAGACCCCGCCACCCTATTCTGCGGTAAAGGTACAGGGCCGCAAAGCCTACGAAATGGCGCGGGAAGGTGAAGAAGTTGAATTAGCTCCACGTAAGATCACTGTTCACCATCTGGAAGTGCTGGAGTGGGCGCCGCCCGAAGTGGTGATCGATGTGCATTGCTCTTCCGGTACCTATGTCCGTTCGCTTGCGAATGATCTGGGTGTGATGCTTGGTTGTGGTGCCTATCTCGTCGGCTTGCGTCGTACCAAGAGCGGAAGATTCTCCCTGCGTGATTCGGTCCCACTGCGGAAATTGCAGGAAGCCTTCACCGCTGGCAACTGGTATCAATACTTGATCCCAGCCGCCGAGGCCCTCGGGGATTGGCCCGCCATAGAACTTAATCCAGACGAGGTCGAAGGTGTTCGTCACGGTCATCGTGTTAAGGTTGTCGGCGAGCCGGCTGAGACCAAGGTGCGTGGTGTCAGTACACAGGGTGAGTTGGTGGCACTGATGGAAATCACCGTAAATGAAGATGGCTCGCGTGAGTGGCAACCCAGGAAAGTCTTTTTCACTTCAGATTAAAAATATGTCATTGCGAGGTCGTATTTGCCTTTGCCCGAAGTGATTTCCAATTATTAAGGAGATTACTTCATTGGGGAGAGCGCTCTCCTTGCAATGACATATAGCCGCCGCCAGGCGGCTTTTTTATCCTATGCGACATTATCACTCTCTTGAAGAAGTTTTCGAAAAAAATGCGTGGTTGACTATTGGCGTCTTTGATGGCATTCATCGTGGACACCGCGAGATTATCCGCAAGCTGACTACAAATGCACATGAAAATCATGTGCCAGCTGTGCTGTTAACTTTTGAGCCCCACCCTGCCAGCGTTCTGTCAGGACAGGAGATCAAATGCTTAACCACACCAGACGAAAGGGCTTGTCTGCTGGGCGGTCTCGGGGTGGATATTGTCATCACCCAACCCTTCACTCGCGACCTGGCAGCACTCACTGCAATGGAGTATATGTACCGTATCAAGCAGGCGCTTGATATTAAGCAACTGCTGATCGGTTATGACTTCGCTCTTGGGAAAGGGCGTGAAGGTAATGCAACTCGTCTGACAGAAATTGGCAGGGAGTTGGGATACGGTGTTGAAGTCATTAATGCCATCAGCGACGAAAGCGGCGTGGTCTCCTCGACAGAAATCCGAAAACTTGTTGGTACTGGAAATGTCACTGAAGCTGCCAAGCTGCTTGGGTACCACTATCCCCTTGGTGGGGAAGTCATCCGTGGAGCGGGACGTGGGCGGACTATTAACTTTCCCACAGCCAATATTGATTATCCACGACAAAAAGCCATCCCTTCCAACGGAATTTATGCTTGTTGGGCACACCTTGGTGATGAAAAATTTATGGCTGCCACAAATATTGGTTTTAACCCCACCTTTACACCAGAAAGGCAGACTCCAAGCCTCGAAGCCTACCTGCTGGATTTTGACCGCGATATTTATGGACAGCAGGTCAAACTGGAATTCGTATCCCGCATCCGTAATGAATTAAAATTTAATTCTGTTGAGGCATTGATCTGGAAAATCCAGGAGGATGTGGTTAAGACCCGTGAACTGCTGAAAGGGGAGGTGTACACTTGAGGACACGGTCCGGCATTATCCTGATAAAGGATGGCAATCTTGCGCTTATCGAACGGCATCGGTTGGATGGACATTATTTTTCCTTTCCGGGCGGTGGAGTGGACGAGGGAGAGAGTCTGCAAGAAGCTGCGATTCGCGAAGCGAAGGAAGAATTAGGCCTCTTTGTGGTGATCAAACAAAAGGCGGCCGAGGTGCATTTTGGTGAAAAGGTGCAGCATTATTTTTTGGTTGAGGGGGTTGGTGGAGAATTTGGTTCTGGTACAGGTGAAGAATACGGGGAATACAATCCAATTCATGGAACATATTATCCGATCTGGATGCCGCTGGCTGATGTACCAGACAACAATGTTGTGCCGCATGAATTGGCGGAACTGGTCGTTCAGTCTGCGGTGGAAGGCTGGCATTCAGAGCCAGTTATAATTATTGGGAAACCATGACCCTTGTGGCTTTTTGAATCACGGAAAACCTTTTTATCTGCCATTCTTTTTATTAGCCTTTCCCAATGCACATCCTTATCATTCACCAGGCATTTGCATCCCTCAATGAACCGGGCGGCACACGTCACCATGAGTTTGCACGCCTTCTCACTGGTCTCGGACATAAAGTAACGGTGGTCGCTTCGCCGGTCAGTTATATTACGGGAAGTCATACCAGCCAGACAAACTCAGAAACGGACGGTGTGACGATTTTGCGTGCGGCGGTTTATGATGCGCATCACAAGTCTTTTGTTCATCGCATCCTTGCGTTTTTTTCATTTATGTTTTCATCTTTTTGGATCGGTCTGGGGGTTGATAATGTCGACCTTGTTTGGGGCACTTCACCGCCCATTTTTCAGGGAGTGACCGCCTGGGCGTTGGCACGAATTAAAGGGGCAAAATTTTTGTTCGAGGTACGTGATCTTTGGCCCCAATTCGCAATTGCGGTCGGGGTGCTTACCAACCCGGTTTTGATTTTCCTCTCTGAATGGTTGGAGCGATTCCTATACCGTCGTGCAGATCAAGTGATGGTCAATAGCCCGGGTTTTTTACATTCAGTTACCAGTCGGGGGGCAAGGCGCGTGGAATTGATTCCCAATGGCGCAGACCCATCCATGTTCGATCCAGCCGATAGCGGAGAATTATTCCGAAAAGCCAATTGTCTTGATAATAAATTTATTGCATTGTATGCAGGTGCCCATGGCATGTCTAATGATTTGAATGTCATTCTGGACGCCGCCCGCTTATTGGCGAATATTAAAGATCTTCAAATTGTTTTTCTCGGCGATGGTAAGGAAAAAAACGCCTTAATCACACGGGCAAAAGAAATGCAACTATCGAATGTAACCTTTCTGCCTTCCTTACCAAAGGCTGAGATGGCGTTTGCGCTGGCTGGCGCGGATGTGTGTATTGCAATCCTCAAACCGCTTGACGAATATAAGACAACCTACCCGAACAAGGTTTTCGATTATATGGCTGCGGGCAGACCTATAGTGCTCGCCATTGACGGTGTAATCCGTGAAGTGGTTGAGGCTGCCGGCTGTGGAGTTTTTGCAGCGCCTGGCAATGCGGAAGAAATTGCCGCAGCCATTCAAAAGCTCGCCACAAATGCCGAGCAAAAACGCGCAATGGGATTGAGAGGACGCGGATATTTGGAAGAGAATTTTAGCCGCGCAGTTATCGGAGAAAAACTGGTACACCTGCTGGAGCAGATCATTTCAGACCCTAAAGTTTATTGAAATTTTAGGGTCTTTATTATTCGATAAAAGGAGACTCTCATGCCAGACGTAAAATTTAATCGTTTCTACCGTTATGCTGAACTCACACGCATCCTGAAATTGTATGCGAAGGAGTTCCCAAATTTGATCCGTGTGGAGTCGATTGGGAAAAGCCACGAAGGGCGAGATGTATGGCTCGTAACCGCGACCAATTTTAGATCCGGTGAGGATTTGGATAAACCCGCATTTTGGGTGGACGGCAACATTCACGCCTCCGAAGTGACTGCATCTGCGGCCGCGTTATATTTGATCCATTCATTGATGACACGCTATAAAAAAGATGAGGCTATCACACGGTCGCTGGACACACGTGCATTTTATATCGTGCCGCGTGTCAACCCCGATGGCGCGGAATGGGCGCTGGCGGATAAGCCAAAGATCATCCGTTCCAGCACGCGTGCTTATCCATATGATGAGGATGCACTGGATGGGATAATCAGTGAGGACGTGGATGGAGATAAACGAATCTTACAAATGCGAATCCCTGATCCCAACGGTGCCTGGAAGTCTCATGCGGGTGACCCGCGTTTGATGGTACGGCGTGATCCGATCGAAACAGGCGGCAAGTATTATCGCATTCTGCCCGAAGGTTTGCTAAAAAAATATGACGGGGTGACGATTCAGGTGCGCAACCCAAAGCAGGGCTTGGATTTGAATCGCAACTTTCCAGCTGGGTGGAAACCTGAAGCGGACCAATCTGGGGCTGGAGAGTATCCAACCAGCGAGCCGGAGGCACGCAATTTGGTGCAATTCATTTCCAGACATAAAAACATCACCGGCACCATGTCTTTCCACACGATGAGCGGTGTGTTGCTCCGCCCGTACGATGACCGTTCTGATGATGAGTTCCCTACTGACGATCTTTGGACATATCAGAAGATCGGCGATAAAGGTACCGAGATCACGGGTTACCCCAATATTTCCGTATACCACGATTTCAGATATCATCCAAAACAAACCATCGCTGGCGGTTTTGACACATGGACTTACGATCATATCGGCGTTTTTTCATGGACAATCGAATTTTGGAGTCCGCAAAGGCAGGCAGGCATTGAAAAATATAAATTTATTGACTGGTATCGCGAGCACCCAATTGAAGAAGATATGAAGTTGCTCAAGTGGAATGATGAAGTTCTTAAGGGCAGGGGGTACGTGAATTGGTATAAGCACAAGCATCCGCAACTTGGAGAAGTGGAACTGGGTGGCTGGGATTTCATGAACATGTGGACGAATCCCCCGCTTGAGTTTTTGGAGAAGGAAATTAGTCTCTTCCCTGATTGGGTGGTATGGCATGCCCTGATCTCTCCGAAGCTTGACCTCTACGAAACAAGTGTCACAGCCCTGGGAGTGGATACCTTCCGTATTCGGCTGACGGTGGAAAATACAGGCTGGCTCCCCACCTATGTGACGAAAAAAGCGCTTGAAAAGAAATTAACACGCGGTGTCATTATGGAAATTACCCTGCCCAAAGGCGGGATGTTGCAATCAGGCAGGGAACGCGAGGAACTTGGCGAATTGGAAGGACGGGCTTATAAACCCGTCATGGTGGACGAGATGGAAGAAAGCACATCAGACCGCGTTAAATTCGAATGGGTGGTCAAGGCGAAGAAAGGCTCAAAGGTGAAACTCACCGCCCGGCATGACCGTGCCGGTATAGTGAAAGCGGAGGTCATTTTAAAATAGCAGCATAAAATAGACCATGAATGAATCCATGGTCTATTTTATTTAGGGAACATTCCAACCTGCCCATCGTCTATCCTGTAACGCCGAACAAAAATTCAAAAGGAGAAGTAGATGAAAACACGCTTGAATGTCCCTGCCTTGATCATGCTGTTGGGATTGATGATCCTTAGTGCCTGTGGGTCCGCTGCACAAACTTCCGAAGAATACGCCATAGCCGAAGCTCCTGCCATGGCAGATCCCATGCTTGCGGTTGGGCAGGATTCCGCACCAGAGGTCGAAAGTAGAGGTGAGGCGGAAGTTGCCAAAGGCCCGCTTGCCCCTTCGTCAGATATTTCACCTGTACCCATATACAACACGGGAGCGAATGTTCCCAATAGTGAATTTGCCTCCTCGCACATGATCATTAAGAACGGGGATATTAAGCTGTTGGTCGAAGACACCGATATCGCTATTGATCGCGCCACGCAAGCCATTGGGGATATGGGAGGATATATTATCAGTTCACGGGTGTGGTTCCAACCGTATTATGACGGTGAAAATTATAAGTATGCCACCATCACCATCGGCATACCCGTTGACCAGTTTGAGCGAACCCTCACCCGTCTGCGCGGATTGGCTTTTAAAGTCCTTGATGAAACTGCTTCAGGTGAGGATGTGACCAATCAGTTTGTTGACTTGCAATCACAGGTCTCCAACCTCGAGGCCACACGTGACCGCATCAAATCTTTCCTTGATGAAGCCAAAACTACGGATGAAGCTCTCCGTATCAATACCGAACTTTCCAACGTGGAAGCACAGATAGAACAACTCAAGGGGCAGATGAATTATTTGCAGGACCGTTCTGCCTATTCCACACTCACCGTCAATTTTGAGCCTGTATTGCCTGAATTGCTCGCCACGCCCACACCGACGCCAACACCCAATGTGTGGCAGCCAGGCGAGACATTTAAAGATGCCAAAAAGGCAGTTACTTACGCCTATCAGGGCATCATAGATTTTCTGATCTGGGTTTTCATCGTATTCATCCCCATTTTCGCTCCGCCCGTACTGATTATCTGGGGTCTGTGGAAGTTCTTCACACGCAAATCGAAGAAGCCTCAATAGGGAGAATGCTTTGTAAATAGTGATTGACAGGCAGACCTCCGAGTTTTCCAAAACTTGGAGGTCTGTTGATATTAGTCAAGAGGGGGGAGAGGCATGTTTTCTTCAGAAAAAAGGCAGCCGGACAAAAGGTCTCAAAAGGCCTTGATGGCTTTGTGTATCGCCGACATAATTAGCCACTCTCCAATGTCCGGCAGTGACAGGAAAGACTCTCTCTGCAAACACTGGATGAAAAGTCAGTTTATATGCAAAGCAGACACACTTAACATGGTAAATATCAGGCGGGAATTGTTCGCCAGTAACAGTGCAATAAAAATGAGCAGAATGATATGAAACCATATTTTTTCTGCGATTTCCTTCCAGGCAAAAGCAAGGAAAAGGATAATGGCATAAGTCCAGTTTGTGGAATAAAGGAAAACATCCTTGCCATAGCGTAAATGAAGCACAAAGTTGAATAACAGGATCAGGATAAAAGCAAATGGGAAGCGATTATCCTGTTTTTTTAAACCTTTAAGAAAAAGGAAACCGCCAGACAGAAGCAGGCCAAGCCAGGTAAACACCAGGACTGTGCCAAACCAGGTGTTGTATTCACTCAATCGCATTGGGCTGGCTTTGAATATCCACACTTTCAAAAAAGGGATTTCCTCTTTGAGAATGAGCGGGTCTGGTGCAACAATGCTGTGCAGGAGCATTACACGCAGAATTGCTTCACTGCGTGCAATGGTTGGGATAAAGGTATTATCTGCTTCGGTGGTTAGACTCGAGGGGGTGAAAAAATAAGGCTGCGAGTCAGGGTATATGGTAGTACTTAGCAAGGTCAGGGGAAAGACAAAAACTCCAACGATCAGCCCATACTTAATCCATTGCTTGAGACCCTTTTTTATCAAAATAAACGCAATTATGGTTTGAATAAAATTGGTGATCGTAATTCCAAATGAAAATATGCCTGTCAAAGCCAGGGCAAACAGGGAGTTCTCCTTAAGAAGAAGCACAAGAAAGGTCAGCATGACTGCTGCGAGAAAAATGTAGGTTTCGATCAGTGAACCGAAAGCCAGATGGGCGGTGGATGCTCCCAGCAGGGATGCGATAAGCAAGGCGAAAAGTTGATTGCCAGTCGTTAATTTTACAAAATACCAGGTGAGAAATACACAAAGTGCGCCTGTAAAGGCAACCAGTACAAATGCTGCATGGAGCGTGTCACCTTTCAATAGAAATGCGATCAGTGAAACCAAAGGGCGGATGATAATCAACACGAAAGGGTGTACGGAGCGCCAATAATAATCACGATAATTTTCTGTGGTGAAACGCGTGCGCCATAGCAGCGTATCTGAGTCAAAAAATATATCGTCCACATCGAAAACAGGCTGATTGAAGATGGATGCGAGCATCAGGTAGACAATGAAAAAGAAGCCCGCAACCAGTGCACCTGTTACCAATTCATCCATCAAAAGATAGGCGCGAGACTTTTTGATATCGCTCTGCTTCACATACCTTCTTCCCCATGCAAGGCACGGGAGAGCCAAAATATTACCAATGACGAAGGGGATTAACTGCTCATTTTTCAGAGTGAAGTACCCTGTGTTAAATAGACGGGGGAACCGGCTTGCCATCCCGAACAGATTCAATGCAAAAATGGACAACGTAAGGCACAGAGCGAGCAAAAGGATCAGGTTTACAGGCTGATTGGAATGCTGAGGCTTTGCCTTGCCCAGCAGGCGATAGATTAACAATCCTGCCAATGGCTGTATCAAAACGGTAAGAAAAAAAATTTCGAAAAAGGTGGAATAAAAATTATGCAGGAATCCAACTGTAATGAACACTGCAGGAATGGACAGTAACCATGCGATGAACATGCGGGGATTAAAAAAAATAAGCATCAACCACCCAAGCCGTAAAACGGTGCGATCGCATCAAGAATAAGATGAAAGAGTTGAATTTGATTGTAGGCAAGCAGAATCAAAAAGACCAGTAGTATGCCCTGAAAGATCCGATTGCCTGCCAGTGGTGCAAGAGAAAGTCCGACAAAAAAGATCAATGCATATGCCCAGTCAGGCGAATACAGGAACGGTTCAAACCCATAACTAAAGTGCAGGATAAAGTTGAATAATAAACTGAGGGCAAAAGCCAGAGACAGGTCTGCTTTGCGGCTGCGGAAGAGATTCCACAAAAAGAAAATGCCTGACATAAGTAGCAGGACAGCCCAGGCGAAGACCAGGATGTTTCCCATCCCAGTGTATGAACTGTATGAATATAGCTCAGGTGTAACCTTGAAAAAATTGAAATACGGAAGCCATGCGCCAACTTCTGCGCCAAAGACGTATGGTTTCGGCGCAATCACGGTGTAGAGCAGAATCGTGCGAATTAGAAGAACGATACGCCCAATGATCTTCCACTGAGGTTCCTGAAAAATTGAGAGGGAAAAGTCACCCTCAATTTTTGCGTCAGATAATTGAAAAAACAGTCTGCTGGATGGATACCATGCGGCATGGATGATGCTGATGATGATACCTAAAGAGAATGCCAGGGCAGTGAACTGAAAAACCTTCACAAAATAGCTTTTAATTGCTGCTTTTTGTGATACGTTGGGAAGTTGATCCACCGCAAAACCAATGATATTCTGGACAAAATTTGTGAGGGTAATGCCGAAGGTGATGACACTCATCATTACGGGCGCAAATAGAGTTCCTCTGTTATTTTGAAGTGTGAGCACAAAACCGATCAGTGCGGCGGCGGAGAAGATATATGATTCAATAACCGACCCAAAAAAGAAATGAGATGTGCTCAAGCCCAGCAGAGACGCAATCAACAGTGCATAAATTGAATTTTGCGATTGTTGTTTAATGAATACCCATGCCATAAAGACGCACAGTGCCCCAACAAAAGTATTCAGCAGAATTGCGGAAAGCCGGGGGTCAGATGTGACGAGGTTGAGCAGCCAGCCGAAGGGGCGGAGGATAAAATATGCAAATGGATGCGGTCCGCGCATTTCGAACTGATATCCACTTGGATCGGCGATACGTTTCATCCAGGGGTAGTTATCGGCGTCGAGAAAATTATCTGTAGTATCACTGTCTGCGAAATTGAGTTGTAAAGCAAAATAAGTGTAGACAACAAAGAAAAGAATCGCTAGCCCAATACCAGGTGTATGTTCTCGCAGCAGGGATGCAAGCGAAGTTATTTTGAATTTTGGAAAGTGAAGTCCGCCTGTTTCGATAATGCTTTCCCAAACCCTAAAAACCACATATCCCAACGCGGCTGTGGAAAACGCCATGAGCAAAATCTGGTCGATGGGCATGCGTTCGAACAGATCCAGGAAAAAGAAGTTGAATGCAAAGGAAATAGTCAGCGCAAGCAGGGTGGAGAGGAAAAACCGAATGGGTGGTGTCATTTCTTGGGTAGGATCAACCGGCAGCAAAGTAGGGGTTTAATCCACGCAGGATCACCAGGATAAACCAGCCGTTGTTAATCATCAACATCAACACAAAGACCGCCAGCACGATCTCAAGCCAGCGATGTCCTGCGAATTCTGCAAGAGCCAGCGCCGTAAAGAAAACCAGCAGATAAGTCCAAAAGGTCGAATAGAGGAATAGTTCGGTGCCGTAGTTCATGTGGAGCAGAAAGTTGAAGGCTATGCTGGCAAGTAACCCGAGCATCAAGGGGGTGTGACTCGATGTACGCACATTTTTTAGGAAAAAGAAAAGTGCGCCTGCAAGTAAAACCAACCAGAGCACAAGCGGCACGTAGGCAGATCCGTTGTACCAGGCTTTGAGGTGAGAGCGGTAATTGAAGGTCTCATATTCCGTCAGGGGATCTGTATTCTTTCTGGCAACGCTCTCCATGGGGCTTGGAGCGACCACACCATATAAAAAGACAGCCCGCCCGACTACACCCACTCTCTCGATCACCCGCTCCATGGGACCTTCGTAGATAGGCTTTGAGAATCGTCCTTCAAAGGCAAGGTCAGCGGGGACAAAGAAGAAGGTCTGGTTGCCTGGGTAAAGCACGCTGACCAGTGCAGTTAATGCAATACTGATCGTGAGCACGACCACGCCGTAGTAGATAAGCCGCCAGAAGCCAAAAATTTTTTTGAAAAACAGGATAATCATGCTTTGTGCTATGTTTGTGACGGTCACACCAAAAACCAGCAAACCCGCCGGTACAAGCACCGAAAAACGTTTTTCATCTGACTGAACAAGAATGACGAAAAGGACGAGTGAGGTCATACCGAAGACGTAGGTTTCAGTCAGTGAGCCAAAGAGCAAATGCGCGGCGGTTGTTCCAAGCATGATGGCAAACGGGAAGGCGTATGAAGTATTTTGTGTTGCGCGTTTCACAAACAGCCAGCCCATCAGCACGGATAATCCATTCATGGCTGCAACAACAATCATTGGGGCGAGGTACCATTTATCTGCAAGGAAGAGGCGCACGAAACTGGTCAAGGGTCGTAGGGTGAGCAGTACCAGCGGGTGCACAGCACGGTTTACATCATGACCTTCGGGATAGCCAAGAATGGACATCCACGGACCCGCGTCGGCTTCAAAAATAACGCTATTAATGCTGTAGGTGGGGTGGTTAAGGGCGCGTGCAACGATCAGGTTAATGAGGAAGAAAAACGAGGCTGCATAAATGCCCGGCAGGTTATCCTTGATGAAAGCGAAGAGTTTGGTCTGCCTAAATACCTTGTCATAACTGCGCGCTTCAAATTGTTCGAGTACCAAAAGTCCCCAAGCACCTCCGATCACTGCACTTGAAAAGTATAAGCCGAACCACACACTGGGTACCCGGATATACGCCAGGGAAAGCATGGCAGGGTATTGAAGGGCTCCATAAGTCATTCCTGCCAAAAAGATCGGCAGGGAAAGGGCAAGCAGTACGTTGACTGGGTTGCTCAGAAAACCGTCATGAAATGATCGGGAAGCGCGGCACACAAGATAATACCCGACAACACTGCCGACACTGGTGGAAACCAGCGAAAAGGCGATGATCTCAAACCTGCCCTTAAATACGCCATTCAAAAAACCGATTATCGCATAGGTGAAGAAAAGGCTCATCAAAAAGCCAAGGAAATAATGTCCCATTGAATGGTTAGAATGCAGTCGTTCAACTGCAGGAACAGCTGGAAGCGCTAAGGCAAAAATCACGAAAGCGACCGCTCCCATGCCGAGATAGTACACACGCGAGACTGCATGAGGCAAAACAAATTCAATTGCGGCAAAGGCAGCCAGAGTGCCAAATGTAATCAGGGTGGGAATTTGCCTTCGCGTGAATTTTGCCAAAATTATTGGGAATATCTCGAACAGCAGGAAAGCGATGGCAAGGGTGGGAACCGCAACAAGGAAGATTCGGTCGGAAGTGTGCTTATAGCCTGAATAATTAAAGAAAATCACCGCCGAGGAAAAGCTGGCGATAAATGCGATGACCAGACTAAACCCCGCTCGAAATAATAATTGCAATAATTTCATTCAAATATCTCCTGAAAAATCGACCCTAAAGGTTTCGTTCCCGACCAGTTGGTTGAACAGAAAACCTTTAGGGCCATGCTTTGAGTTTACTTCAATGCGCGCGCAAGTTCGAGAAATTCAGTCCATTCCTCTTCAAAGAAATGAACCGTGACATTGTTCAACTCGACGTGGTACGTTACTTCGCCATCCGGCTCTTCCGCTTTCCATGCAATGAAATTTTCGGTTTCGGCGATGGTATCAGTTCGTGGTTCGTTATTATCGTTATTCATAAGATTCTCCTTGGGTACATACAGGGTTTATTGAAATGGCGCGTTGGGCGCTCATTGAATTCAAAATGTGAAGGGTGAACTATTATTTCTTTGTTAGATATTGACTGAGAACACGTAGGAGGCGACGGATCGAAATAAGAATCCGGGATCCGGGCGGGGGGGGGCTGGCGAACTTCTTCTTCGCTCCAGGGATTCAAGTCCATCATTTTCCGCATGATATATTTCCACAAAAGCGCCGAAGTGGCAAGGATTGGTGCTGCGACAACTACCCCGAGCAGACCAAAAAGGTTTGCCGCAACGATTGCTGCTACTAGTACTGCAGCTGGGTGTACCTTGAGCGAATCCGAAAGGATGCGGGGAGAAACAACATAGTCGAATATCTGGTCAATCACCAGTGCAATGATCAAGACAAGCAGGGTATAGTATAAGGGAGATAACCCAAATAATTTGAATACTTGAAAATAGGAAATTAGAACAAGCACTGCCCAATTAATTGCGGGGCCAACGTAGGGAACGAAGCGTGCAAGCCCGGCAACAAAAGCCAGCCCGATGGCGTAATGCACACCCAATGCGCTAAGAACAATGAAATAAACAATTACGGCAATAAAAAAAAGGATGATCTGCCCGCGCAGGAATGCATTCCAGATGCGCCCCAGTTCGCGCATTAGACGCTCAAAATCATGAGTATAGCCGGGGAAATCCAGTGGAACGATATTTCCACGCAAACCACCGCTTTCCGCAAGCACAAAGTATGAAACAAGTATGACAAAGAAAGTCCAGCCCAGAAAATTTGCCGCGCTTCCTGCCAACGTACTAAGCAGAGTGCCGGTTTGGCTCAAAATCGGCTGCACCATGCCAAGAATCTGGTTGCTGATTGCACTCAAGTCCAACACGCGGAAGTCGAACTCAAAAGGTCCAAATTGGTACACTTTGTTGGATGCCTCTTCAATCAATTGTGGCAGGTCAGTAATGGCATTCTGCACGATCGTGATCAGGCTTTGGATTTGCTGAACCAGTCCCACGCCGCCGGCGGTTAGCACCCCAAGCAATAGAATGAGGATCAAAAAATAGATAACGCCAACTGCTGCACCCCACGAGAATTGTGCCTTGTGTTGAAGGAAACTGGCAACAGGATGAAACAGGTAGGACATCATGAAAGCAATTAGCAATGGCGAAATCACAAACTGGAACCTCACCAGCAGCGCACCGATGATCACGACAATGGTGAGCGCTATGACGAGCTTTGTGTTTGTTCCCCAGCCGGGGGAGATTGGAGTTTGTGATTGGGTCATCGAGATTGTTCCATTATATTATTGAAAATAAAATTATAAAGGCTCCGGAAGTTTGGGGAATGCCGGCACTTTGATTCTATCAAAGATAAATGATTTTACAACATTAAATAAAAACCCCGCGAGTTAGGGCTCGCGGGGTTGCAGGGGTAAGGTTAGCTGCAACCTGAAATGAAGGGGAAGAAGGTGCACCAGCGATATGTGGCATCCACCCACCAGAAGAAACTGATACAAAGACAGAGGAAAAGTAAGATACCTCCGCCAATGAAGAAGGGAATCAAGTTTGTCTTTTTCGAGGGCACGCCTGGGTAGACAGGGGGGGTAACTTGGACAGGGGCAACCGGTTGTTGCTGAATGGGGGGCGGGGTCATCCGGGCGAAAGCACGCGGCGACGCAATGGTTGCACCAGGATCCATATTGATCGCATCGTACATCAATACGATCTGCTCGCCAAGTGAGATAACATCACCGGGCTTAAGCACTACCGGTCCTGCAAGGCGCTGCCCGTTTACAAATGTGCCATTGGTGGATCCAAGGTCTTCAAGCACATATTTGCCGCCTTGAAATGAAAGGCGGGAATGCTTGCGGGAAATTTCGGCGTCATTAATCGCAACGCTGTTGGATGAGTCACGTCCAATGATCAGTTGATCCCCCTCAAGAGGGAATGTCACACCGGGCGTTGGGCCTGACCGCATAACAAATTGAAATTGAGACATCTTCTTCCTCCGAAGATAAAAATAATAGTAGAGACTTTGTCTAGTTTACAATTTTCAGACAAAAAAGTCAAATCGCCCTATTTTATTATTTTTGGACTTCATCCCCATCTTCTTCCCGTATTTGAATTTTCCCGGTATAGGGAAGGAATACTGAGAAGACCGTCCCCACGCTGATCTTGCTCCTGACTTCAATACGCCCGCCATGCCCATGAATAATTTGTTTGCATATGGAAAGCCCCAGTCCGGTGCCAGCCACACGGGATTCGTGTTCCCGCACGCGGAAGAATTTCTCGAATAGATGCGGCAGTGACTCATCCGGGATGCCCAAACCAGTGTCCTGGATATACATGACAATTTCCTTTGCAACCACTTCTGCGCGCAGCATCACGGTTCCATTAGGACGATTATATTTGATGGCATTGCTCAATAAATTTAATAGCACCTGTTTTATCTTGTCGCGGTCCGCATCGAGTAGGGGCAGACCTTCGGATGATTCCACACGGATTTGAATGTTATTTTCCATTGCCTTTGAAGACATGACATCCTTGCACTCATAGAACAGATCTGCAATGCTAAAGTGCGTTTTGCGGAATTGTACTCGTCCCGATTCCAGCCTTGCAAGATCCAGAAAAGAGGATGCCAGCGAATTGAGTCGCATTGTTTCGCTATGAATATTATTCACAATCTGGTCACGCTGTTCCTGGGACATTTCAGGTCGCAGAAGCAGGTATGTGGCTGTGCTAAGGGACGATAAAGGTGTCCTCAGCTCGTGAACAAATTCTGAGATCAAATCCGACTGTTGGAACAGGCGCGCATTTTCAATGGCAACCGCGGCTTGCGCCCCCAGTACCAACAACATGGATTCATCTGTATCGGTGAATTTGCCCTTGGGTTTGTTTAACGCTTCTAGCACGCCTACGATCTTATTCTTGGTGACCAGGGGAATACCCAGGATTGATTCTGTGGAAAAGCCAGTCGTCGCCTCCACGTTTGAAAAGAAACGAGGGTCTTTATGCGCGTTCGTAATGCGTACCGTCTGTCGGTTGTTCACGATCCAGCCTGCAATACTCCCTTCCAACGGCACGACAATGCCGCGCCGCGTGGATTCGTCCATGTTCGTTGCCACCTGGAAATATAACTGGCGTGAGGTGTCGTCAAACAACAAAATGGACGCAGCCTCTGCGCCGCTGATCTCTGCTGCGGCATGTACGATGCGTGAGAGCAGGATGTCCAAGTCTAGGGTGGATGCCAAGTCGCGTGCAATATCAATCAAACGACGATAGCCATCCAACCTTTCAGTTTTTACTTCAGCCATTTAACACCTTCTCCACAATTGCTGGAATGACCGCCGCCGCATCTTCAGTAAGCACTACGTCGGCTCGGACATCCAGGTAAGTCGGCACATTGTTGACAATAATCAAATGCGCACCACGATCCAATGCCTGCATGGGCAACCCTGCCACCGGTAAAACTTCCAGTGAAGAACCGATAACCAGCATCAGATCACAATGGCGCGCTTCCCGTTGGGCTTTGAACCATGCCGCCTGTGGTAATTGCTCGCCAAATAGAATTACATCCGGCTTAAGGATATTGCTGCATTGGGGACAGCGGGGAGGTTTTCCATTTTCGACAAATGCATCAAGATAAAGTGCAGATTCCACTTTATGATAACACTGGGTGCACGTTAAGGTTTGCATGGTTCCGTGCATTTCTATGACGGTTTGCGACCCCGCTTTTTGGTGGAGCATATCAATATTTTGGGTAATGATCGAATGTATGCGTCCCGCTTTTTCGAGCTTAGCCAGCGAAAGATGCGCCGTGTTGGGCTGGGCATTATATATTTGGCTTGCCAGTGGCCGAAACCAGTCAAAAAAACGTTCTGGTGCAGTGCGAAAGGTGCTAAGAGAAGCTACTTCCATCGGTTCGTCACGCGACCATAAACCGGTTCCTGTGGAGCGAAAATCGGGTATGCCTGATGAAGTTGAAAGCCCCGCCCCCGTCAGCGAGACAGCGTGTTTTGCCTGGCGAAACAGATCCGCGGCAAAATCAATAGCTGACAGCGTCTGGGGGGGGAAGGAGGTCATTGCGACTTTTCACGCTCAATAATGGTATCCGCAATCTTAAGGAATTGTTGAGACGTCATGTTGGTCGGCTGGCAAATTACGGCTGGCGTTTGCAGACGCACCGCCTGTTGAAATGCCTCTGGGGCGGGTGTTAGTGTGGCGGCAATGGAATGCCCAAGTTTTTCCTGTACTTGCGACAACTGCATTTGAGATTCACTGCGCATGCGATTATTCAGCACTACGCTGATTTTCCCAGGGTCAACTTGCAGGCCAACAATGTCTTCAATTAATAATTTGGTATGTTGGATGGTGCTTGTCATACCATCGAGGACAACGATACATTCATCACACGTCGGAAGTATCTTTTGCACAAAAGACGGCAGTCCATTCCCCATGTCCAGAACAATGAAACGGGCAAGTGTGGATAGACGGGTAATAAGCGCTTCATAATTCTGCACCTGCGAGGTTAAAGTCACATCACGCGGACTTCCTGAAGCAAGCAATAGTTTCAAGCCTGAGTTGTGTGGAGAGAGAGAGGCTTCCACTTTTTCGCGTGTTACTTCTGCCACAGTTCCCTGTAGAATTTCGGTCAAACCCTTTGGATTATGATATCCAAAATCCATGCCAATGGTGCCATGTCCCGGTGTAAGCTCCGCAAGGATCACATCAGATTGCATACGAGAATAGATCCCTGCAGCCAAATTGGAGACGATCGAGGATACTCCCAGTCCTCCGCGCGCAGAGACCACCCCGATCAGATACCCTTGATGTTCATGTGAATCGGTGACAATGCCATCAGTATCCTTTTCTTCCTTTTGTGAGGAACGTGCAAGCAATGCCTTGACATGCGCCTGCAATTCAGTAGGGTGCGTGGGTTTGGTAAGGTAGTCGTCGGCTCCCACTTCAAAACCCGTGACCTTATCGTCCAACTGAGTCTTGGCAGTGAACATCAAAATTGGAACAGCCTGTGTCGTGGGGTTTTTACGCAAGCGGCGAGCAACTTCGTACCCATCCATGTCAGGCATCATCACATCTAAAACGATCAGGTCCGGGCGTTCTTCCATTGCCTTTGCCAGCCCCTGTGAGCCGTTTGATGCGGCGCTAATTTCATAACCTTGTCTTTGCAGCATCAATCCAACAAGTCTTAGTGTGTCGACGTCGTCGTCAATAATCAGGATTTTTTCTGTCATTTTTTCCTCCGTCAGTTTGCTGGCGTCAAATCTTTCTAATTATAACGGACAACTTCCCGTGTTGTTCGATTAATTCGTGATTTTCAAAGACCTTTACAATTGACAAAGCGCATTTTGAGTCTTTGATCACTTTTGTTTTCAACCACCTGGAGAATAAATTTTATGACCTCGTGAGGTATAAGGTCAGTAAATATGTCCAGCCTGTCTGGAATACTGAATGAGCTTTGCAAGGGCCGATAATTCATTTTACTCGCAACAACCTTTTAAACCAATGCAGTCACATTATAATTAGATAGATATGTCCACACCCGAATTCATTCTAAAATCCACTTTTGGCTATGATACCTTTAATTCGCTTCAACGTGAGGTCATTGCCAATGTGCAGGCGCGGCGGGATACACTCGTAGTGATGCCAACAGGCAGCGGGAAATCACTTACCTACCAGGTCCCCGCGCTGATGTTTGACGGTTTGACCGTTGTCGTCTCCCCTTTAATTGCTTTGATGAAAGATCAGGTGGAGCAACTTAGTGCTTTGGGTGTGCCTGCGGTTTTCCTTAACAGTTCACTTTCACCAGATGAATATCAGAGAAATATGGACTTGGTGAAGAGCGGGCAATCCAAATTGCTTTATGTGGCTCCTGAGACGTTGCTTACCCCAAGGCTTATCTCACTTCTTTCCTTGCTGAAATTTGATCTGCTTGCGATTGATGAAGCCCACTGTATCTCGGAGTGGGGGCACGATTTTCGCCCTGAATATCGTAAACTGGCAGATATTCGTAAAAAATTCCCTTCGGCTGTATGCATGGCATTAACCGCCACCGCTACCCCGCGTGTGCGCGAAGATATCAAGTCCACTTTGAAAATCTCACATGCAAACGAATTTCTGTCTTCTTTTAACAGGGATAACCTATTTATTGAAGTTCTGCCCAAGCGCGAACCGCTGGAACAGACATTGCATTTTCTGGAAAACTTCCAAGACCAATCAGGCATTATCTATTGTTTTTCCCGCCGTCAGGTGGATGAACTTGCCGCTGCCCTGACGCATAAGGGCTTCTCTGTCCGCCCATATCATGCGGGTTTGGCGGATTTTGAGCGCAGACAAAATCAGGAAGACTTTATCCGCGATGATGTGCAGATCATTGTGGCGACGATAGCGTTTGGCATGGGTATCAATAAGCCAAATGTTCGGTTTGTGATCCATTTCGACCTGCCCAAAAGCATCGAAAATTATTATCAAGAGATAGGCCGTGCGGGACGGGATGGGTTGCCGTCACATTGTTTACTGCTTTACAGTTATAGCGATGCCAACAAGATCAAATACTTCATTGAGCAAAAGGAAGAACCTGAGCGAAGCGCATCCCGCCAACACTTGGAAGCCATGACTCGCTATGCCGAGGGAAGTGTTTGCAGACGCAAATCCCTGCTCTCCTATTTTGGTGAGACCTTTGCCAACGAAAACTGTGGCGCATGTGATAATTGTGGAGCGGATGAAGTTGACCTGGCAGATATTACAGTCCCCGCGCAAAAGTTTTTATCCTGTGTCAAGCGCAGTGGAGAACGCTTTGGTGCAGCCCACGTCGTGGATATTTTACTTGGGTCAAAGAATGAGAAGGTTGAAAAATATAAGCATCACGAATTATCCACATACGGTATTGGCAGGGAGTTATCCAGGTCACAGTGGATGCACATTTCCCGTCAATTGGTGGAGCGTGGTTTGTTGGATCAGGAGCCTGCCTATCGGGTTTTATCGGTGACGGCCAAAGGATTGGATATGCTCAGATCGCGGGAGCAGATGAGGGGGCAGATCAATGTGGCGCAGAAAAGTGAACGGGTTGGTGCAAGAGTCAAATCCACATCCAGTGAAGAACCTGAATATGATAAGTCTTTATTCGCTCTTCTGCGGAATAAACGAAAGGAATTGGCGGATGCATCCAATGTGCCACCATATATCATTTTTTCAGACAAGACACTGGCGCAGATGGCGGCATATTTCCCGCAGACAAAAGAAGGATTGTTAAATATGAGCGGGATGGGCAGGGTGAAGTATGAGCGTTATGGCGTGGATTTTCTGACGGTCATCAAAAGCTATTGCAGGGAAAACCGAATTGAGGAAAAATATAAAACGCCGAGGCGCGAGAAAGATGATGCGGGACGGCGGTACATGGCGGTGGGTGATGCCTATAATGCTGGTGAGAGTGTTCCGAATTTGATGAAACAATATGACGTGACCGCTGACACGATTCTGAATCACCTAGCGAGATATGTGATGGGGGGGAATCCATTGCGTTCAGCGGAGGATCTGATCGCTTTATCGAATCTCAATTCTGACCAGCAAATGGCAGTGTTTAAAGCGTTCGATTTGCTCGGTTCGGACATGTTAAAGCCTGTGCATGAGAAAATGAGAGGAACAATAAATTACGATGAGTTGAAAATTTTGCGTTTATGTTATTTATGCGAAAAGAGATAAAAGTGGATATGATTACTGGTAACAAGACCAGCCAGGGAGACTTGGATGTATGGAGATTTTCCAATCATATTTCTCAGCGCCTGTGTGGCTAAAAAATTCTTGGCATCCCTTTAATGGGAATATAAAAGTAGGGATATTTTAAACTTCATAAATGAACATGCGTGCTATAATCCAATCCGGTCTCATGGTCACCAGTCGAATAGTCGCAAGTCTGGCTATTCAATTGCTTGACTAAAGGTTGCCTGACTATGTCTTTCGCCCACCTTCATGTCCACACTGAATACTCTTTACTTGACGGCTTCTCGAATATTAAGAAGCTGGTCAAACGCGTCAAAGAGATGAATATGGAGTCGATTGCCATTACTGATCATGGAACGATGTTTGGGGTAATCGATTTTTACAAAGCGGCTAAAGCCGAAGGAGTCAAGCCGATTATCGGGCTGGAAACCTATATGGCGGCGCGTGGCATGAAGGACAAGGATTCAAAGCTCGACCGCACCTCCTCGCACTTGCTCCTTTTGGCGGAAAATGACACGGGTTATCGCAACTTATTAAAGATCGCCTCCGCCGCACAAATGGATGGCTTCTATTATTATCCGCGTATTGACCATGACTTTCTTGCCGCACATGCGGAGGGCCTGATCTGCACATCAGGTTGCATGTCTGCTGAGATTCCACGCGCACTGCTAAATGAGAATCCGCAGGAAGCCGTACGTCGCTGGGACTGGTATCAGGATGTTTTTGGCAAAGACCGCTTCTTTGTGGAATTGCAGCAACACAATATCAAAGAGATCACAGACTTAAATACAAAACTTTTGAGCCTGGGCGCGCGGTACAATGCACGTTTTATTGCCACTAATGATGTGCATTACATAAACCAGGAAGATGCGCGTTTACAGGATATTTTGCTCGCGATCCAGACCAATTCCACGCTCAACGATCCCGACCGCATGAAGATGAGCGATGATTCGTATTATTTACGCTCGCCTTTGGAGATGAGTAAGATCTTCTCGGAAGTTCCCGACGCATTGAGTAACACCCTGTTGATTGCCGAACGCTGCAACGTGGATTTGGGATTCAAAGGCTACCACCTGCCTGATTTCACTGTTCCTGAAGGTTACACGCCAGATACCTATCTGCGTGCGTTGTGTCAGGAAGGGGCGCAAATAAAATTCAAGGATGATGCCTTCTCCCAAAAAGTGCAGGAAAGGCTCGAATATGAATTAAGCGTTGTTCACACCATGGGGTTCGACGCCTACTTCCTGATTGTGTGGGATTTGTGTCGCTTCGCCCGTGAAAATGGAATCTGGTACAACGCGCGCGGTTCGGCAGCTGGCTCAATTATTGCCTACACGTTGGATATTACGCGGGTTGACCCGCTCGAGCATGCCCTCATTTTTGAACGTTTTCTGAATCCAGGGCGCGTCTCGATGCCTGATATTGACCTCGACTTTCGTGATGATCGCCGTTCTGAAATGCTGCAATACTGCTCGAACAAATACGGCTCAGATAAAGTCGCACAGATCATCACCTTTGGCACAATGGGCTCAAAAGCCGCCTTGCGTGATGTTGCGCGTGTGATGGAAATTCCATTGCCCGAAATTGACAGGGTTGCCAAACTGGTACCTTTTGTTTCGGGACGGGCAACCACCATGAAAGATGCAATGGAAGTTGCTGACTTTAAAAAAATCTATGATACCCAGCCGCAAATTCGTGAGGTTATTGACATCGCCGCGCGTATGGAAGGTACAGTCCGTAATGCAGGCACGCATGCGGCGGGTGTGGTTATTTCCGATCAGCCAATTGTGGATTATTTGCCGCTCCATCGTCCCACCTCAAACTCGGAAGAAACCCCCATCAAATCCGTGACCCAGTTTGAAATGGGCATTCTTGATTCGTTGGGCATGTTAAAAGTGGACTTTCTCGGGTTGATTACTCTGACTGTAATGGCGCGTGCCTGCCACATGATCGAAAAACGTCACGGTGTCAAACTTGATTTGGGTAATATTCCCATTGATGACCCCAGGTCATTTGAATTGATGGGCAGTGGACAAACGGCTGGAGTCTTCCAGGTGGAAGGCGGGGGAATGACGCGCTGGCTTGTGCAGATGAAACCCAAGAATTTGGACAATATTATCGCGATGGTCGCATTATATCGTCCGGGTCCCATGCAGTTCATTCCCGATTATATTGCGCGCATGCATGGCGAAGCGGAAGTGGAATATCGCCATCCTGCCATGCAGCCCATCTTCCAGGATACCTATGGCATTCCGGTGTATCAGGAACAACTGATGCGCGCTGCCGTGGAACTGGCCGGATACACGCCCTCTGAATCAGATGAGTTGCGGAAGGCGATTTCCAAAAAGAAAAAAGAAGACATTGATAAACATCGCGCCAAATTTGTCAAAGGCGCAGTTGAGAAAGGCATGGATCAATCCATTGCTGATGCGATTTACATGGATTGGGAAGAGTTTGCGCGGTATGGTTTCAACAAGTCTCATGCCGCCGATTACGGGGTTATCGCTGTTCAAACCGCATATCTCAAATCCACTTATCCAGCAGAGTATATGGCGGCGCTGCTTTCTGCAAATGCAGGGATCACCGAAAAGGTGGCCTTCTATGTTGCCGATTCACGCAATATGGGCGTGCCTGTCCTCCCGCCAGATGTCAACACCTCAAACTGGGATTTCGATATCGAAGATGTGGATGGAAAACCATCCATTCGCTTCGGCTTGGGCGCGATCAAAAATGTCAGTCAGGGCGCGGTAGAATCAATCATGGAGGCGCGTAAACCCTTTGATGGTGCCCAGGACGGAAAGTTCACTGATCTTAACGACTTTGCCCGCCGTGTCGATTTGCGCGCTGTCGGCAAGCGATCGCTTGAATGTCTGATCAAAGTTGGCGCACTCGATCAATTTGGGAACCGCGCTTCTCTGCTTGCTGCCCTCGACCGCATTGTGGCGATCAGCGCCAATCACTTCCGCGCAGCAGATGCCGGGCAGATGAGTCTATTTGGCGCATCCACTGGCATTGTTGAGGAAATTCACCTGCCCGAAGTCAAAAATGTGGATAAACGTGAAATGCTTAACTGGGAACGTGAGCTTATTGGCTTGTACATCACAGACCATCCGCTCAATGAACATCAGGCTGTCCTGGCACAGATCGTCAGCTATTTTTCGGGTCAACTGTCCGAAGCCAGTCACGAAGAGAAAGTCCGCGTCGCGGGTCTTACTACCGTCGTCCGTCCGTACACTACCAAAACAGGCAAAGCCATGGGTTTTGCCACTATTGAAGATATTCAAGGAACCATCGAACTTGTAATGTTTCCCAAGACATGGGCGAAATTTCGTGAGCAAATGAATGTCGGGCAGATTATCATTGTCGAAGGTAAAGTGGATATGGCGAATCCGCCGCCAAAGATCCTTGTGGATGAGATCAGGACGGAGATCAAGGTCACATCACCAGTTGTAGATGAGTTGGTGGATGATCTGCCGTCCATACCGCCCGAAAAAACAGAGCCGCTTCATTATAGGTCGGCAGTTGGTTCTGTCCGAAAGGCTAATCAGCCGCCGAAGCAGAATCCACCTACAGTCACTGTAAGCCAGGCTTCCAGTTTGCCAAAGCAGGATACAGAAGATCGTGTTGAAAATATGCCTCGCCCAACTCAGGTTTCCGAAGTTGTGCCTGTAGATGTTCCAGATGCAGACTTGGGTGATATGCCGCCCCCGCCTGATAACTTCCCTGATGGTTGGGATGTGGAATGGCAGCCTTCATTTGAAGACGCTGAAATTGCATCCAAGCCTGAGCCGAAGTTCAGAAAGAATGAGCCTGTCACGCCCCCATTGATTACACGTGCCGTCACTGCGCTTGCAAATATCGAAACGACAATAGGACAACGCGAGGAACAGCTTGAAGTGGTTATTCAATCCATGTACGTTCCGCTGGTGAAGGAAAGTAAAGACAAGGATCATCTGCCTCGACAGTTGACCATTACCCTGCGCTCCACAGGTGACCACGAACGCGATAAGCGCCGCATTAAGACTTTGCATGGACTTCTCACTGCCCAGCATGGGCACGATAAATTTAGTTTTCAAATCTTTGAAAACAACAAAGGCTACCTGATTGATTTCCCCAACGATACCACCCGCATTTGTCCTGGATTGTTGGATCAACTAAAAAAGTTGATCGGTGAAGAAAGCTGGCGTGTGGAGGAGATCACCTTTCAGTAGAGGAAAGGTGGCAGGGGATTTTTCATGATAAAGCCATACCCATGGGTAAGAATCTTTTATACACCCCATGTATGATGGTCTGACTTTGAAACTCCAAGAATTTGGAGAGGTAATCGAAGGCCCCAATTTATATTAGAATGATAATGAATTGATCAATTTGTTACATGATGCAAATGCGCCAAGTGATCGGTTTGCTATGACCGGTATTTTTGTCATATAAAATCAGACTTCCAGGACAATATCCTGGAAGTCTGAATCACAGGTCACTACCCCCGTTTAACTAAGAATATCGCCACTTCGTCCCATCCTTGCTGTCCTCGATGGTCACGTTAAGTTCCTTTAATTTGTCACGAATTTGGTCTGATAAAGCCCACAACTTCTGCTTTCTTACCTCTGCACGGACTTCTATTAGTAGATTTATGAAGGCGTCTGCGTCACCGGAACCTTGCTTCTCTTCGAGTTTCAGTCCAAGCACGCCAGCAAGCTCACGGAAAGTGCTTTGTGCAGATTTAAGTTGTTCATCTGTTGCGCCGTGATCCCGCGCAGTGTTGATGAATTTGGAAAACTCGAACAAAGCGGCAATTGCGCCTGCGGTGTTAAAGTCATTGTCCATGGCTTCGGTGAAACTGGCCTTGGCAGATTCATTGGCAGATGCGAGCGCTGAGATTTCTTCAGCATTAAGTCTGTTTTCAGAAGCAGAAGCAGGCCGCAGGGCTGATTTGAGCCGCTCGACATTTTTCTGCGCGGCATCCAGTGTGTCATCATTAAAAAGAAGCGGCGCGCGATATGTTCCGTTCAAAACCAGCATCCGCATCACATCTGCTTCTCGCTTGGATAAAAATTCCTTGATGCTGACAATATTGCCTAGTGACTTCGACATCTTCTCACCGCTAAGTTGCAGCATGCCGTTATGAACCCAGTAGCGTGAGAAATTCTTGCCTGTGTAACACTCGCTTTGCGCGATCTCATTTTCGTGATGCGGGAAGATAAGGTCGTTGCCGCCGCCATGAATATCAATTTGCTCTCCGAGTTCGGCAAGATTCATGGCAGAGCATTCGATGTGCCAGCCTGGGCGACCCTTGCCCCAGGGACTATCCCACGAAATCTCGCTTTCCTTGGCAGCTTTCCAGAGTGCAAAATCCATCGGGTGTGTTTTGGATTCACCCACCTCGATGCGTGAGCCCGCCTGCATATCATCCAGTTTGCGACCTGAAAGCTTGCCATAGTCGTCATCACTGGTCACGCTGAAATACACATCTCCGTTGGAAGCTGCATAGGCATGGCCTTTTTCTATCAATCCTTCGATAAATTGAATGATGAGCGGGATGGTGGTACTGACCTGCGGATTGGATGTGGCAGGAAGTACGTTTAGGGCTTTAAGGTCCCTGGCGTAATCTTGTATATATCGCTTTGAAAGTTTGAGCGGTTCCTCGCCCAACTGTTTGGCACGACTGATGATCTTGTCATCCACGTCGGTATAGTTCATAACGTGTTTGACGGTATAACCGCGATATTCAAGGTAGCGGCGGATGATGTCAAAAACCAGTGCTGACATGGCGTGACCGACATGCGCGTCATTGTAAACCGTCACACCGCACACATACATTTTGACAAGTTTTGGTTCGAGGGTTTGAAACTCTTCTGTTTTACGGGTGAGGGTGTTGTAGATTTTTAGCATGGGCTCTCTTCTTTTACATATTGATTGATGTTTCTATTTTAACCACAGATGAATGGGTTTGACAGGGGCAAAATAAAAACAGGGCGCAGACTTTGCGCCCTGTTTAATACTTACTGCTCACTTCTTATTTTTCTTCCCGCTGTTATCTTCATCTACACGCCCAAAGATCATGCGTCCGGCTGCGGTCTGCAAGACTTTGGTAATATTCACATCCCTGTATTCGCCGATGTATTCCTTGCCATTTTCAACGACCACCATTGTGCCATCGTCCATGTAACCTACACCCTGACTGTGTTCCTTGCCTTCTTGAATAATGTTAATGCGCAGTGCTTCGCCGGGCAGCACCACTGACTTAACCGCATTTGCAAGTTCATTGATGTTGAGTACGGTCACACCCTGTAACTCGGCGATGCGATTGAGATTGTAGTCATTGGTTAACACAGGGCTTTTGAGCTGTTTGCCCAAAACAATGAGTTTATCATCCACTTCACGCACGCCATCCACATTAATGTCTGAGATACGCACAAGGATATTGGGCATTTTTTGCAACTCAGACAAAACCTCCATGCCGCGGCGTCCGCGCTGACGGCGCATCCCATCGGGGGAGTCTGCAATATATTGTAATTCGTTCAACACAAAGCGCGGGATGAGCAGCGTGCCAGGCAGGAAACCTGTCTTGGCAATATCGGCTACGCGCCCGTCAATGATAACGCTGGTATCCAATAAAATGTTGCGATTAAGGTTTGTCCACGATGATGAGCCGCCACCTTCTCCGTTACGTCCGCTGAGGGCGCTCAACAGTCCCATAATATCGCCTTGCCGCATTAGGAAAAGGGAAACACCAAAGTAGGAAAAGACTAAAACCCCCATAAAAGGAAGAACCTCACCGAAGGGCTTGGGGAGTAGTGAAAGCGGGAAGCCAAGCAACGCTGCAATTAATAAGCCAACGATCAGCCCAGTCAGTCCGGCAAACAAACTTTCGGCGGACATACGTCCAAGGAGGGAACGCATTTTTCGTGTGGGGCGTGTTGTAAAGTATGGAGTCAGAATGATCCCTGCCAGCGCACCAACCAGACCAAAAATTGTCGTAGTGACATAGACATCCGTTGTTCCCGGGTATGATTTCGCGACATCAAACCCCAAATATACACCTGCAATTGCAAGAACAAACATACCAATAATACGAAGAATAAATTCAAAACTCATCAATAACTCCTTAAAAATAATGAAATAAATGCTCACGCTATGATAGCATGGGTGGTTATACCCGTCAATCGTAACGGTGGACATGGCTTTATAAAAAAACATAAAAGGTGGGGCGTTTGACAAGGCAACTGTTTCGAAGAAATGAAGAGCCAGTTACTGTTGGCTTTGCTTGATATTGTGGGATTTTGCATGAATAATATGAGCTAAAACAAGATAACTGCAGATGGCTGGTATTGTTACGGGGTAAATTGACAATACAAAACTCCACCTGAAGGGAAGTGCGCAATAGAGTGCCTTTACATTGGTAAAACCAGAATGGGAAAAGACGGTAAAATCAAAAATAAAGAGCAAAAGGAACCTGACATGCCTCCCGAATTTCGTTTACGCTATGGCTGTAATCCCCAACAATCCCCTGCATGCGTTTATATGAAAAATGGTGGCCAGTTGCCGTTTCAGGTTATTTCATCTGCGCCTGGTTATATCAACCTGCTGGATGCGCTCAACTCGTGGCAACTGGTTTGGGAACTCAAGCAACTAACAGGTCTGCCCTCCGCGGCTTCATTTAAGCATGTCAGCCCGTCAGGAGCGGCGATTGCGATTCCGCTTTCCGAGATTCTGGAGAAAATCTACTTTGTTCATGATATGGAACTTTCTCCTCTTGCCATTGCCTACGCGCGTGCGCGTGGCGCAGATCGTATGTCTTCCTTTGGTGATTGGGTTGCCCTATCGGACCCGGTGGATTTCTCGACTGCAAAACTTATAAGCCGCGAAGTTTCGGACGGAGTGATTGCACCCGCTTACGAACCAGAAGCATTGGAAATCCTTAAAAAGAAGAAGCAGGGAAAGTATGTTGTCATCCAAATGGATCCGGCTTATCAGCCGGACCTGATTGAAGTGCGGGAGGTATTTGGCGTTACCGTTCAACAACACCGCAATGACCGCCTGACTTCACCCGCTGACTTTTCCAACATTGTTACCCGGAATAAGGAAATCCCAGAGAATGCGGTACGCGATATGCTGATTGCATCCACCACACTCAAATACACGCAGTCCAATTCGGTGTGCTTTGCAGCGGATGGGCAGGTGATTGGTGTCGGCGCAGGGCAACAATCGCGTGTGCATTGCACCCGTCTTGCTGGCGCAAAAGCGGATTTGTGGCAACTGCGTCAACATCCGTCTGTACTGGGATTGCCTTTCAAACCTGATGTCAAACGTCCTGATCGTGACAACGTGATTGACCAATTTCTCCAACCAGATGTCACTGATGCGGAAAAAGCCAGCTGGTCAAATATCCTCATGAAAATTCCGCGCCAACTCACCGCCGCGGAAAGACGCGCGTGGCTTGATGGTATGTCTGATGTCGTGCTTGGATCCGATGCCTTTTTCCCTTTCCGTGACTCGATTGATCGTGCTTCAAAAAGCGGTGTGAAATATGTTGTCCAGCCTGGTGGTTCCAATCGCGATGAAGATGTGATTGCCGCGTGCGACGAATACGGTATGGCCATGGTTTTTTCAGGTGTGCGGCTGTTTCATCATTAGCCTCAAGCAAAAGCTGTTGTGTCTTGTAAAAAATAGGAATTTCCCATGCCCATAGCCATCCTCTCCGTTCATAACAAAGCTGGTCTTGTTGATTTTGCCAAAGGTCTTACCTCGCTCGGTTGGACTCTGCTTGCTTCTGGTGGCACAGCAAGTCTTTTACGCGAGAATAATATCAAAGTAATCGGAGTTGCTGAGTATACAAATTCGCCGGAAATTTTGGGCGGGCGTGTAAAAACCTTGCACCCCGCTATTCATGGAGGCTTGCTTGCCCGTCCCACGCAAACCGACCTTGACGAACTGCAAGCCCTCGGTTGGGATTATATTGACCTTGTTGCTGTCAATCTCTACCCATTTGAGGAAACAATTGCCAAGCTAAATGTCAATTATGAAGAGGTTGTTGAAAATATTGATATCGGTGGAGTGACTCTTATCCGCGCGGCGGCAAAAAATCATGAGCGCGTCACACTTGTCTGTGATCCCGTTGATTATGGGGTGGTTTTAGCTGCACTGCAAAAGGGCGAAGTCCCCGCGCGGAAACAGCTTGCGGTCAAAGGCTTTAAAGTCACCGCCAACTACGACTCGATTATTTCGGATTATCTGGGCAAGTAAGATGGATTCCTCTCTCTTGCTTCTTTCCCCGCTTGATGGCCGATATGCAGACGCGACTGCCCCTCTGCGGAACTTTTTTTCGGAATTTGCCTTCCTCCGGGACAGGGTCCGTATTGAACTCGACCTGTTGGCTGGTTTTTCAAAAACAGGCATGATTCGTCCTTTAAGCGAATCTGAAGCCCACCTCCTGGAATCCATTTGGAAAAATTTCACCCTTGCTGACGCCGAATCCATCCGCGCCTTTGAAAGTCAGACCCGTCACGACGTGAAAGCCATTGAATATTTTTTGCGCGGAAAATTACACACCACATCCTTAAATGACCTGCTTTCATGGCTCCATTTTGGGGTGACTTCTGAAGATATAAATAACATCGCACAAGCCATTTCACTGCGCGACTCGCGCGATGTCTTGCTGATCCCCGCTCTCGATGATTTACTAGATCATATTCTGGGGTTTGTCACGAAATACCGCACACTTCCCATGCTGGCACGCACACATGGACAACCTGCAGTTCCAACCACGCTCGGCAGGGAATTTGCCGTGTATCTTGCCAGGTTGAAAAAATCTTATGACGAGATTTCAATTCATCAATTCGAAGCCAAATTGACTGGCGCAGTTGGAAACTTCAACGCCTTGCAGTCCGCTGTTCCGCAAACAGACTGGTTTTTGTTTAGCGTGGACTTCATTCAAAGTTATGGCCTGAATGCCAATCTTGTTACAACCCAAATTCTGCCCTACGATAATTGGCTTCGCTATTTTGACTCGCTGCGAATGCTTAATACAATTTTGATTGACTTCTCACAGGATATCTGGCGCTACATTAGTGATGATTATCTTAAACAGACGGTTGTGGAGGGAGAGGTCGGCTCATCCACTATGCCGCAAAAAGTTAACCCGATTGACTTTGAAAACGCAGAGGGCAATCTTGGCATTGCTAACGCACTCTTCACGCATTATGCCCAAAAGCTGAGTATCTCGCGCTTGCAGCGTGACCTGTCTGACTCCACTGTCCGCCGTACATTTGGCGTGGTTTTAGGTCATACATTATTGGCTTGGATAAACCTGGTACATGGTATGGAACGCATCACCGCCAATGAGGAAAAGATCCGCACAGAGCTGAATCTCCATTGGGAAGTCATCTCTGAAGGTGCACAAACGATTTTGCGGGCGGCTGGTCGTATTGATGCGTATGAGACTCTCAAGCAGCAAACGCGCGGACGTGTGCTGACTGAATCTGATTACAAGTCCTGGCTGGAAACCTTGAAGGTGGACGAAGAAACGCTTGGAAAGTTGCGAATCCTAACGCCTGAACATTATCTTGGTCTTGCCGTTGAACTTTGTGACAGTGTGATACAGCGGGTATCCGGAAATCGCACTTGAAATTTGGCCAAATGTGGCATCTCGATAATATCCAGGCAGGATGCTCTTGTCCAAATTGCGTGGAATAAAAAAACTGGAGCAGTTTCAGAAAACCATAAAAGGAATGCTACAATACCCCCATGCTAGCTCGCATCTTCTCCTGTGCCGTAGTGGGACTTGAAGGCGTAATCATCGAAGTCGAAGTGGATTACACCAACGGTTTGCCCGGCATGACTATTGTTGGCCTTCCCGACACCGCTGTTCAGGAAAGTCGTGAACGTGTGCAGACTGCTGTTAAAAATGCTGGCTTGCATTTTCCCCGTCATCGCATTGTTGTCAATCTGGCCCCCGCCTCTGTCCGTAAGGAAGGCCCCGCGTATGATCTGCCTATTGCGCTTGGTGTCATCGTCCTTGCGGGTTTTCTTCCACATGAAGCCATCGAAGGCACGCTGGTTATTGGCGAACTTTCCCTGGATGGAATTGTGCGTCATACACGAGGGGTACTGCCCATGGCTGCCGCGGCCCGCGCAAACGGATTCAAGCGATTGTTTGTCCCCGAAGTGGATGCGTGTGAAGCAGGTTTGATTCCAGATCTGGAAGTCATCCCGGTCAAGTCGCTTTCGGATCTTTATGACCATTTGGCGGGTCGCCGTCCCATAGATCCATATCTTCCCTCCGCAGATTCATTTGAACCGTTATTTATTCCCACAAATTTTAGCGAAGTTAAAGGACAGGACCATGTCAAGCGTGCGCTTGAAGTGGCTGCGGCCGGTGGGCATAATGTTTTGATGGTGGGTAGCCCAGGGGCGGGAAAGACATTACTGGCACGCGCCATGCCAGGCATCCTGCCTGAGATGAGCATAGAAGAGTCTTTGGATGTCACACGAATTTATTCTGTAGCAGATCAACTCCCGGCAGGGACTCCGCTCATTCGTCATCGTCCTTTTCGTTCGCCGCATCACACCATATCCCATGCAGGCTTGGTGGGCGGCGGCAATATCCCCAAGCCCGGTGAAATCTCCCTTGCCCATCGCGGCGTTTTATTCCTGGATGAATTCCCCGAATTCGGCACACGTGTTCTTGAAGTCATGCGTCAGCCAATGGAAGATAAAGTTGTCACCATTAGCCGCGCCAAGGGCTCGCTAACGTTTTCAGCCAACTTTCAGTTGATCGCTGCTATGAATCCCTGCCCGTGCGGATACTATGGCGACTCGCTCAAGCCCTGCACTTGTGCATCTGCGGTTGTGACGAAATATCAAAAGCGAATTTCGGGTCCCCTGCTTGATCGGATTGACATTCACATCGAAGTGCCAAGAGTTGATTACGAAAAATTAAGCGGCAACAGAGTCAGCGAGTCATCTGAATCAATTCGCGCACGTGTGCAAACCGCGCGTGATATTCAAAATAAACGCTTTACAAATGGGAAGGCAACAGACATTGTTTGCAACGCAGATATGCGCATAGGAGAGATTCGCCAGTTTTGTCAGTTGCAGGATGAAGGTCAAAATCTGATGCGCTCTGCGATGAGCCAGTTACAGCTATCCGCGCGCGCCTATCACCGTATCCTTAAGTTGGCGCGTACCATTGCAGATCTGGCTGGGAGTGAAGAAATTCAATCCGTACACTTGGCCGAGGCTTTGCAATATCGTCCAAAAATTATGCTGGGGTAGAAAATATAAATTTACATCCTCTTCAACTATGAATGGAGGTAATTATCTTTTGGATAAAGGGATGGCAGCCTTCTTTTCTGTTTCAGAAATATGGATTCTGCATAAATAAGCAAAGCAGGTTTTGCCGACAAATTTTATAGCAAGCGGTGCAACGATGACCGTTATGGGTCTTAACTAATGAATCGATTGATCGTTACGATATTAATTTTGCAATTTTGCTTTATTCCGGCTTGCATGCCCGAACCGGAACAATATACTGAATTGGAATTCAATTTTTTGGAAGCAACAGACGCGCAGTCCATTCTTATTCAGGTTGATCATGGCGAAGTCGTTATCCTTGAGGCAGAAAATTCCCATTTGGAAGTTGGCGGCCAGGTATGGTTGCCCGATGAGCTGGAGTATGAGGTCAATTCTGGTGAAAAACAAATATTAATAAAAGCACGGGTAAATAGGACCGGCACCCGCAATGTACCTCTTCACCTGGAAGTGCATGTCCCGAAAGATATGCTGGTGAGAATTGAGACGAACAGCGCTTCTGTTTTTGCTTCAAACTATCAGGGCAATCTGGATGTCACTTCCGTTTCGGGTAATATAACAATTGATCAGGTGACAGGCGGGTTGACGCTGCAGTCTAATCGTGGAAATATCGCTGTTGGTGACAGTTCGGGAATTATTAGCATGGTCGGGAATTATGGCGCACTGAACGCGCAAAATGTGCATGGAGAGACAGCCATCTCAACAATAATGGGGAATGTTATGTTTGATGGTCTGATTCAGACGGGCGATGTTGTCCGTCTGGAAACAGACCACGGAACAGTTTCTGTTAATTTGAGTCAGGCTTCAGCTCTGAGTATTCAAGTACGTTCTACGAGCGGTGATGTAACTTGTTCGGTGCCGGATATTAATTCCACTACTCGAACTTGTGATGGGAAGATTCGTTCCGCTGATGGCACTCTTGCCATCCGGACTGTCAGTGGCGCTGTGACAATGAAGCTGCTTCCCTGATGGATTTTATAGTTCCTGCCATGTCAGCAGATTGAAATAAAGCTGTCCCCATAATTAGAATATCTGCCCCTGCTTCCACGAGTTGGGTTGCATTTTCAGGCTTCACTCCCCCGTCTACCGCAATGAGCAGGGGGCGTTTTGAAGCGTCTGCCAGATGCCGCGCGCCGGTGATCTTTTCCATCATGCCGGGCTGCATGACCTGCCCGCCGAATCCAGGGTAAACTCCCAGGAGCAGCAGCAGGTCTATGTTTGCAAATAAACACGCGATGTCTTCAAGTTGATCATCCGGATTAAGCCCCAATCCAACTTTTATGTTTTGGGCATGGATCTTGTCAAATGTTCTATTTGGGTCTGTAAGTGTATCCCATTGGACAATGATCATTCCGGTACTTAACGAACTGAAGGTGGATAAGAGATGATCCGGATTATCAAGTTCAAGATGTGTATGAAATGGCAAATGGGAATACGGGCGCAATGCTCTTAAATGATCAGGCGTGAGCGCGAGGTTGGGAACATAGTGCCCGTCCATCATATCGAAGTGAAAAGAATCTACCCCTGCTTTTTCAGCACGTTGCGTTTCATCGCCCAGACGGGCGTAATCTGCAGCAAGCAGGGACGCACTAATATGAGTCATTTTAAGCGGGCCAGATTTCGCGAATACGTCGGGCGATTTTTTCTGCAGCCTGTGCGGGCTTGGGTTGAGCTGTTATGCCACGGCCAATTACAATTCCGTAAAGGGGTACACCGCTTAAGAGAGGCAGGATATCATAGTGGATGCCGCCCGCGATGGCTACGTCAAGACCAAGATTGCACATTTCGCGTACAGTGTTTACAGCTCTTTCATCCCATAATGCGCCCTGTGTTAGTTCTTCATCAATACTGCGATGGTAAAGTACCAGGCTTATGCCTGATTCCTTTACTTCCTTTGCGCGCGCAACCGGGTCTTTAACACCGGTCATATCCACTTCAGCACGGCGCTTCCATTTATTCGCTTCACCCTGAACCTCACGAATAGTTGCCAGGGTGGTGATCCCTTGTGTGGTGACAATATCAGCGCCTGCGGTGAATGCCATGTTGGCTTCATAAGCACCCACATCACTTGATTTCAAGTCTGCAAGAATGATTTTTTCCGGGTGGATTGATTTTAATTTTTTAACGATGTTTATCCCCACGGATTTTATGAGCGGTGTTCCAGCTTCGATAATATCAGCATAAGGCGCAATGGATGCTGCAAGACCTAAAGCCTCATCTCCATCGAGTGTATCCATTGCTAATTGTAGTTTGACCATTTATTTGCTCCTATTCACAATTGTGAGTATAATATTACATATGTGAATTTTAGCATAATGTACAACTTTGTCAATTATTAATGGAGGTCAAATGGACAAGGAAATGCGAGCTGCGGTTTATCTGGGTCCTGAAAAAATAGAATTGCGGTCCGTGCCCATCCCGAGACCGATGGCCGGTGAGATTTTGGTAAAAGTGCGCGCGGCAAATACTTGTGGAACAGATGTGAAGACGTACCGTCGCGGACATCCGAAATTTTCACCGCCTTTTATTTTTGGTCATGAATTTGGTGGAGATGTCGTGCAGGTTGGGGAAGGTGTGGAACGATTCCGCGCAGGGATGCGAGTCACGGCTAATGTTTTTGCCGAGTGCGGCGAATGTTTTTACTGTAAACACGGACAGGGAAATATTTGCACAAATCTTGTTTACAATTTTGGCGCTTTTGCCGAGTACCTGGTTATCCCTGTGTCCATAGTGCGTAAGACTACATTTGAGATACCACTTCATATTCCCTATGCTCACGCAGCTTTTCTGGAGCCGTTGGTAACGGTCGTGCATGGATGGCATAAGGTGGACATCCAGCCGGGAGAAACAGTGGCGATTATAGGGGCAGGAGGTCCGATCAGTCTCATGTTTCAGCAATTGGCATTGCGCTCTGGAGCAGGTCAGGTTATCGCAGTTGGTCACAGTGCAGTGAGATTGAATGTCGCAAAAGAACTCGGTGCAACTCATTTGGTGAATGCAAAAGAGGTGGATACGATTGTTGCCGTGCGCGACTTAACTTATGGACATGGAGCGGATGTTGTCATTGAGTGTGCGGGCACAAAACAGACATGGGAGTCGTCTGTGGAAGTGGTTCGCCGGGGAGGACGAGTATTGTGGTTTGGCGGTTTACCTGGAGGTACCAAGGTGGAGATTGATGCAGCACGTGTCCATTATGGAGAGATTGCACTGCTCAATATGCACGGTGGAACAGTTAATGATGCCCGCGAGGCATTTGATCTGATCGCATCGGGTGCAATAAATGTTGCGCCGATGATAAGCGGTGAACTTCCGTTGGAACAGGTGGAATTAGCCCTAAAAAAAATGATTGCCGGTGAGGTGGTCAAGATGGTTATTAAGCCTGACTCTTGATATTTAGCGTAACCTTGTTGACAGACCAGTGTTAAAATGATAAACTCACATATGTGAAGTGTAAACTCACCTTTGTGATACAAGTTTTGATGGAGTGTACCTATGCCAGAAACAATGACGCCTCGCGAACGAGTGATAGCTGTCTTAAATCACAAAGAACCTGATCGTGTTCCGATTACTTTAGGTGGGTCAGCAAACCATCTTACGGAGCAAAGATATGTTTTGTTGCGCGATCATTTTGGGGTTAAGGATGTGCCGCGTAGAACCTTGGTGGGGTTTTATACAACGCCAGACTACAACCCGATCCTCGATAAACTTGGTACAGATTTTCGCTTCATTCATATCCGTCCGCCCGGGAATTACATATCGAATTCAATGATAGGGGAATTCAAAGAATTTGTGGACGAATGGGGAATCACCCACCGGCTTGTTTCAGGTTACTATGATCTTCATGGCGCGCCGCTTGGTAAGGACCTGACGATTGAGAGAATAGAGAAGTATCCCTGGCCGGATCCTTATGACCCGGTTCGCCTGTTGGGGGTGAAGGAGGAAATCGAGCATCTTTACAATAATACGAATTATGCGCTTGTTGCTCATCGTCCTGTCTATGGCAACCTGTGGGAGATGACTCGTGCTTTAGTGGGTATGGAAAATGCCCTGCTGATGACGGTTATGGATACTCACATTTTGGATTACCTTGTCGGAAAATTGGCGGAAGTGCTGGATGGTTTCTACGATGCGTTTCTCAGCGTAGTCGGTCCCTATGTGCAGATCGTTGAAATGGCTGATGATTATGGCACCAATATGGGACCAATGTTCAGACCTGATGTGTACACAAAATTCTTCAAGCCCCGTTACAAAAAATCAATTGAAATGATCAAGAAGAAAGCGCCACAGGCAAAAGTTCTTTTGCATAATGATGGCGCAATACGCAAATTCATTCCTGATTTGATTGACACTGGATTTGATATTCTAAATCCCATTGAAGGCCATTTACGCGGCATGGATCCTGTCGAATTAAAGCGCGACTTTGGCAAAGACCTTACATTCCAGGGTGGGGTGGATGTGAAAACGGTTCTAAATAATGGCACGATCGAAGATGTGCGCCGTGAAGTTCGTCTTCGGATCGAGCAGATGGGTGTGGGCGGAGGCTATATCCTTGCGCCAGCGCATAATTTTAGCAACGACATTCCTCTTGAGAACATGCTTGCGTTTTTTGAAGCCGGGCATGAACTTGGAAAGTATCCCCTTTAGCCATGCTTCTTGAAGACCTCCGTACTCACGTTCTTGATACCGCTCTCCTCCTGCCAAAGTATGGCTTGGTGTGGATGGCCGGGGGCACAGTCTGCGCCCGCGATGCTCAAACTGGTTATGTTGTTGTCACGCCCAGTGGATTGGATTATGAACGCCTCACTCCGGATGACATGATTGTTACTGACATGGACATGAATTTGGTCGAGGGTAAATATCGTCCATCTGTTGCGCTAAACCTTTGGACAGGCTTTATGCGATCCCGTCCTGAACTGACTGCGGTCGTTCATACACACTCACCGTATGCGACCGCGTTTTCCGTCGCCTATCAATCAATTCCGGTTATTACCGAGACCATGGCAGACTGGTTTGGTCAGCCTGTACTTGTGACACGTTACTTGAGTGTGGAAGATCCTGAATTTTCAACCTTGCCAATTGAAGTCATGGGCAGTGGCTACGCTGTTCTGCTTGGCAATCATGGACCCATTACTGTTGGTAAAACAATTGCACATGCTCTTGAACGAGCCGTAACACTGGAAGAGGCCGCCCGGACTTATTCGATCGCGCGGATGATCAATGTGCCTGTCACCTTGACTGAAGAACAAGCGTGTGCTTCATTTGATTATTACCATAACCGTTACGGTCAGAAGAAATCATAGGAGATCAGTCATGTTGGAATTTAATGAGTCGCTAATTGCATTTGATTTACTGGCGAAGGATGCAAAGGAGGTGATCGAACTTTTGGCTGGAAAAATGCATGCACAGGGACTGGTTACTGCCGAATATGGCACGCAGACCTGGGCGCGGGAGATGGATCATCCAACGGGGTTGCCCACTAAACCGTTTTGCATTGCATTTCCACATGCAGATGCGGAGGGGGTAAATCATTCTGCCTTGGGTGTTGCCGTGATGCGCCAGCCGGTGAAGTTCCAAAATATGGCAGACCCGGACGAGGATTTGGATGTGATGCTGGTCTTTATGCTCGCCAACCGTGACCCGCAAGAGCAGATCCAAACATTAAGAAACCTGGCTGTCCTATTTGGTCAGCCTGAAAAATTAACTGAACTTCGAGACCAGACTACTCTGCAGGGGGTTGTATCCTGGCTAAGGCGTGAGCTCCGCCTGAGTTAAGGGCGCAGATGTTGGGCTGTTTTCGAGAAGGAGGAGTACTACTGGAAATATTTCACTTGTTCACTCAAATAGTCGACTATCTTGTGTGGAAGGAGAAAATAAGCAGATGAGTAAATTGATTGTAGTAGCTTGTGGCGCAGGGATCAATACATCGACCATTGCCGAAGACTCGATAAAAGAACGGGTGGCGAAGGAAGGCTTTGCAGATGTGGAGGTCAAACGTATCCTCATGGCAGATATCGAAGGATATCTTGCGCGGACCGACCTAATCATGATCGTTTCCATGATGAAGATTTTTCGTACCTATGATGTACCTGTTTTCCAGGGTATGCCTTTCCTGATCGGCTCACAGGCTGAGAAGGATGTGCTCCTGGATAAGATTGTTGAAGCAATCAAAAAAGTTTAATCTGGATCGCTTGATCCATAATCAGACCTACAAAAGGAGAATGTAAAAATGGGATTCTTATCCACTTCCGTTGGTTGGTTTCTAAGCCTCGGTTCATCCGTGATCGTGATGATCGTTCTGATCATCCTTGGCTTGATCTTCCGGGTGGGCTGGCAGAAGGCTGTCCGGGGCGGCATCACCACTGGTGTTGGCTTGGCCGGCTTATTCCTGGTGGTCAATGTCATCGTTGGGGCTTTGCAGCCAGCCGTGGCTGAAATGGCCACTCGTTTTGGCATGACAAAGACGCTAGTTGACGTTAACTGGGCTGATGCGGGTATTGCCTGGGGTTGGCCTGGCGTGGCTGGCTTGATTGTGTCACTCCTGGTAGTCAATATCCTGATGGTTGCTCTCAAGCTGACCAAGACCCTCTGGACCGATGTCTGGTCCTACTGGCATGGGTCTGCTCTCGCCGGCTTCGTGTGGGCGCTGACAGGCGGCAATGTATTTCTCGGTATTCTGGCTGGTGTCTTGTATCTGGTTGCAGGCAGTCTGATGAGTGATATGACCGCCAAGAAATACCAGGAATTCAATGATATGCCGGGTATTGGTGTACCTTGCGGTACAACTGTACAAGCCAGCTTGTTTGCGATGCCGGTTGTATGGCTTTTGGACCGCATTCCCGGACTAAAGGATTGGGATGCATCCCCCGAAGGCATCAAAAAACGCTACGGTTTGGTGGGCGAACCCGGTGTGCTCGGTTTCCTGCTGGGCGTCATCATCGGTATCTTTGCTTATGGCGTTGGCACGGGCGATCTGGGAATTGCCAAGATCCTTGGTTTGGGTATGAATGTTGCAGTTATGATGATGATCCTGCCCCGCATGGTCTCAATCATTGCAGAAGGCATTGTACCGATCACGATGTCCATCGTACAGTACATGCGCGAACGCTTTAAGGATCGCGAGATCTATGTGGCCGTTGACTGTGCTGTGCTCCTGGGGCACCCGGCTGTGATGGCTTCAACGATTATTCTATTCCCGTTGCTTGTGCTTTTGGCTGCGATCCTGCCTGGTGTGCAAATGCTCCCCATTGCCTCCCTGGCTGTGGTTCCTTTCTGGGCTGGCGCGGTGGTGCCTTATACCAAAGGAAATGTGGTCAAGACCGTGATCGTACTTCTGCTTTATGCGATCCCATTCATGTATCTCTCGACACTGACCGCTGAATCTCATACCGAAGCCTTTAAGATGATGGGCCAATATGGAGAACAAATTGGTCAAGGCCTGAAATTGGCTAGTTGGGATATGGGCGGCGACATCCTCGGCTTCTTCATTCAGAAGATATTTGGTTTGTTTGGCTAGACCTTAAAAATTTAATGCCGGGGTGGTGTCCAACCTATTTTGGGTTGGACACCACCCTTTGTAATTATCAAAGAGGCTGATATGCATAATTATAAGGTTTGTGTGATTGGCGGTTGGTGTGGCAATCGAATGATCATAGTGGCAGAGCATCTGGAAGAGTTGTTTGACAGAGCAGGATTCCCATGCCGTGTTACCACGCACAGTGTGTGGGAAAATTATAACCAGCCTCCCAAGGCAAATCTTATCCTCCAACTTCTACCGGCATTTACAGAATCTGAGACGAACTGTCCGGTTATCACGATTAAACCGCTGTTGATCGATCTGGATCATTATGCAACAATTGAAAAAATTCTGAAGCAGGTGCAGGCTGACTACATTATGTAAGCGGTCTGTGCGTGCTGCAGATTTTTTATTGGAGTTTTCATGAGTCCCCAGATATACCTTGATTATTGTGCTACAACACCGGTCCATTCAAGCGTGAGTGATAAGATGGTGCGCGCCCTTGAAACGAACTTTGGCAATCCATCCAGTATGCACTGGGCAGGAAGGGATTCAAGCCAGCTCATGATTCAGGCTCGCGCGGATGTGGCGGAGGGAGTTGGATGCCACTCCAATGAGGTCATCTTTACCAGTGGGGCAACAGAAGCGGACAATCTCGCTCTTTTTGGAACCCTGTGGCCGTATCAGCCCAACGAGGCACATCTCATCACATCGTCAATTGAACATCATGCGATCCTGCATGCTGCAGCACACCTGGAACGTAAGGGATACTCGGTAACTTACTTGCCTGTTGATGGGAACGGTCTTGTCAACCCGGAAGATGTGCGGGAAGCGATTCGCTCTGAAACAAAACTAATCTCTATTATGTATGTCAATAATGAGGTTGGTTCGATTCAACCAATTGCTGAAATTGGCAGGATCGCTCATGAGCGAAATATCAGGTTTCATACAGATGCTGTTCAGGCAATAGGATTATTCGATGTAAATGTGGATAACCTGAATGTTGACCTGCTCTCCCTCTCCGCGCATAAAATATACGGCCCCAAAGGGATTGGGGCTTTATATGTGAGGTCGGGTCTTGAGTTGATCCCTATGATCGTAGGAGGATCACAGGAGCGCTCGCTTCGTGCCGGGACCGAAAATGTTCCCGGCATTGTCGGCTTGGGTGCTGCGATGAATCTGGTTCGCAGACATCGGGAGGATGAGCGTGAGCGTCTGCAGGGGTTGAGGAAATATTTGGTTACCGGATTGCAGTCCATCGACCCGGATATGAAAGTGAATGGACTGAAAGAAAAAAGTGCACCACATATTCTATCAATAAGTTTTGCGGGTATTGATGCTGAAATGATGCTCATTCGTCTGAATGGCGAAGGTATTGCGGTCTCATTGGGCTCGGCATGCAATTCGAAATCCATCGAGCCTTCTCATGTCCTGACTGCGATGAAATTACCCCAGGAACAAATTGAGTCGACATTGCGAATATCGTTGGGAATGCGGACGACTTGTGAGGAACTTGATCAGGTTCTAAGTGCAGTTGCACGTGTGCTTCCACGTGTAAGAATGTAATATTATTTTCGGAGACGAAGATGGAAAGAAACCCATTACAGGATCGTGCAAGTTTGTTGGCTGATGTGGCAGAGATGTACTATCTCGAAGAAAAGAATCAGGCTGAGATCGCAAAAACCATCGGCGTGACACGTTCCATGATTTCTCGAATGCTCACGGAAGCGCGCGAAAGCGGTATTGTGGATATTCGCATTCAGCGTCCATTACATTCAGATTCCGACCTTGAAAGCAGGTTGAAAGAGGAATTTGACCTCATGGATGTTTGTGTGGTGATCAGCAGTCACCGAACTGGCGAAAGACTCACCCGCATTCTTGGCAATGCGGGTGCAAAATTACTCGCTCGCTTCCTCGCGCCCCAAAAGACCCTGGGATTGGCTTGGGGTACCTCAATCAGTGCAACGGTGGATGCGTTTGAAACGACCGATTTACTGCCAGTCAAGGTTGTGCAATTGGTTGGTGCCATGGGTGCTCATAATATGGAATATGATGGTCATGATCTTGTGGCGCGTATCACTGAAAAAATTGGTGGTGAGGCATTCTATCTTAATGCTCCTTATCTTTGCCAGAATTCCGAAATGGCGAAATCACTCCTGGAAACGAAGAGTATCATGGAGGCCATTAGCGTGGGAAAGAAAACAGATGTGGCGTTATTAGGAGTTGGAACAACATCGCCGGAGTATTCAAGCTTTTATCTTGCAGGCTACGTAACCCACCGTGAACTTGATGAGTTGCGGAAGGCGGGAGCTGTTGGTGATGTATGTGGTCTGCATTTTGATATTAATGGACAGCCCGCCTGTGATGATTTTTGTGATCGACTGGTTTCCATTCGCAGACAGGATTTGTTGTCCATTCCGGTGCGTTTGGGGGTGGCTGGCGGAGAAGGCAAAGCAGAGGCCATTCTCGGTGCTTTGCGAAGTAAGTATGTGAATGTGCTGGTGACCGATAGCGCTATTGCCAGAAAAGTGCTTGAAATGGCAAAACTAAAATAAATGAGGTGTTTAATGTCCAAAGATAAAAAGAAGGGAAATGATAAAGATATAGGTTCACGCGAGCAGTTTGAGGAACATGTAAAACGATTGAAACTTTCTGATGATACCTTGATCGGATTGTATCGAACGATGTGCACTGTCCGTCACTTTGAGTACATGGCGGATAAGATGTATGCTGCGGGAAAAGTTCATGGGACAATGCATCTTTCAGCGGGGCAGGAGGCGGTGGCGGCGGGTATTAGTCTTGCAGTTCACTCCGATGATTATCTGATTAACCACCACCGAGGCCACGGTCATTTTATAGCCAAGGGAGCAGACATCAACTTGATGATGGCTGAATTCATAGGCAAGGATGCCGGCTATAACCATGGCCGCGGTGGGTCGATGCACATCGCCGATTTTCAGTCCAACAATTTGGGCGCAAATGGAATTGTAGGCGGTGGAATTCCCCAGGCAGTCGGTGTTGGATTGGCGCTTCAAATGCAGAAACGTAAAGAGATATGTATTTGTATTTTTGGAGATGGAGCGGCAAATGAAGGCGTCTTCCATGAGGCCATGAATATGGTTGCATTGTGGAAACTGCCAGTTCTTTATATTTGTGAAAATAACAAGTATGGCATGTCCATGGATGTGGAGCGTGCAACGGCCAAACTGCCTATAGCCCAACGAGCAGACGCCTATGGAATTCCGTGGGCGTGTGTGGATGGCAATGATGTGATTGAAGTCTATGATGCGATGAAGATTGCGGTAGATCATGTTCGTTCAGGTACTGGACCATATTTTGTTGAGGCACTTACCTACCGTTATTTTGGTCATTCCAAGAGCGATCGGAACTTATATCGTCCCAAGGAGGAGATCGAAGATTGGAAGCAGAACCGAGATCCCATTATGCGTTTTACCAAACATTTGCTGCAGTCTGAAATAATGGACGAAGGCCAGGCTCAGGAAATTGACAATCAAGCCGAACAGGTAATCGTCAAAGCCGTGGAATTTGCTGAAGCATCCCCCGAACCTGATATTTCCACCCTATTGGAGTATGTATATGCCTGAAATATCCTACCTTGAAGCGATCCGCCAGGCATTATGGCAGGAAATGAAACGGGATGAACGCGTCTTCCTGCTGGGTGAAGATATTGGTCGTTATGGCGGTGCGTTTGGAATGACGCATGGCATGCTCGATGAGTTTGGTCCCGAACGCGTGCGCGAGACTCCCATCTCTGAAGCCGCAATCGTTGCAACAGCCATCGGAGCTTCTTTGCTCGGAATGCGTCCTGTAGCAGAGCTCATGTTCATGGATTTCGTCTTTCTGGCATTGGACCAGATCGTTAATCAGGCCGCAAAAATGCACTTTATGTTCGGGGGACGGGCTAATGTTCCTATCGTCATCCGTATGCCGGGTGGTTCCGGAGCCGGTGCGGCATCTCAGCACTCACAATCACTCGAAAGCACGCTGATGCATTTTCCGGGTTTGAAAGTTATCAATCCATCGACCCCGTATGATGCTAAAGGATTAATGCTCGCTGCGATAAGGGATCCAAACCCTGTATGTTTTGTGGAACACAAGATTCTTTATAAAACCAAGGGAGAGGTGCCGGAGGGAGATTACACCCTGCCAATTGGTGTGGCCGAGATCAAGCGTCCCGGTCGCGATATCACAGTAGTTGCAAATAACATTATGGTTATGAAGACGCTTGCAGTTGCCGAACGTCTTGCAAAAGATGGAATTGAAGTGGAAGTGGTGGACCCGCGCACACTTTTGCCGCTCGACACGGAGACCATCATTAAATCTGTAGCGCGGACGGGGCGCCTGCTTGTTGTGCATGAGGCCTGTCAGACAGGCGGCTGGGCAGGAGAGGTGATCGCTTCTGTCGTCGGCAGCCCTGCGTTTGATTATATAGACGCACCTGTACGTCGTCTTGGCGGTAAGGACATTCCCATACCTTATAACCGTGGCTTGGAGAAATTCGCCATTCCCCAGGATTTCGAGATCGAAGAGGAAATCCGGGCCATGGTCACAGGAAAGAGGTAACATGCCAGTCCCGTTCATTATGCCCAAGTTTGATATGGATCAGGAAAAAGCGACCATTATCTCCTGGTTAAAAAAAGAAGGCGACCTCGTCAAATTCGATGAAACCATCCTTACTGTGGAGACAGAGAAGGTCGCGATCGATGTCCCATCTCCTGCATCCGGTACCCTTGCAGGATTTCTATACAAGGCTGGGGATATTGTTCCTGTGACGAAAGTGATTGCCTACATCTTGAAGGAAGGCGAGACACTTGCTGATTTGCCCGGACTTTCCATGCCCGTCCTTCCCCACAAACCTGAGTCTGCACCGGTTTCACAACCCATTGTTGCTCTGCAAGCCGTCTCAGTAAATGCCACGCCCGTGGCTGTGCGAATGGCAAAAGAGGAAGGTGTTGATCTGGCCAGGGTTTCCGCTTCTTCTGGCGATAAGATCACGCGTGAGGACGTGGAACGATATATCGAAAAGCAAAAATCCGCCGGGCGCGTAACAGTACCAGCCACACCTGCTGCGCGTCGCGTTGCAAATGAGAGTGGTATCCTCCTCGAAACGGTGGCGGGTTCTGGACCGCGCGGGCGCGTTCTGTCAACCGATGTAACAGCGATGGCTAGATCGGTGTTAACATCTACTGTAGCGGCGGGAAGCCGTGATGCGGAGGTCGTTCCTCTCAGTAATATCCGCAGTACGATCGCCCGGCGTATGCAGCGAAGTTTCAATGAGTCACCGCATATATTTGAAGCCATTGAAGCGGATATTTCGCAGCTCGAAATTCTGAGAAAGCGGTTGAACCA
>JAIFNG010000117.1 GCA_020047815.1 Anaerolinea sp. | reverse complement strand
ACCAAAAAACTAATTTCGCATCCTATCTTTCACACCGCAAGAAAAAGATGGCTCAATTAGACCTTTTCACTCGCAACCTTGCGTTGTAATATTAGATACCCAACCATTATCAATTTTTTACTGTTTCTCATGAAACGTTATTTGCCCCCAAAAGAGCAGGCAACCTAAATTTCGGTTTGGCTACCTGCTCTTTTCAAATCACCAATACACATAGTGCAATGGTTTATTGGATATTTCCAGGACATCTCGGGATTTTATTCTTTTCCAGTGGGAGATGTCCTCAATTGCTTATTATTGCCAGTTCTATATTTCTTCCTCTTCTTCTCAATGCAGTTGTTATGGCTTATCTTCTGGCTGTCAAAGTACAAAGATTAACATTACCTAAGGTTATTTAAGCATTGTCCGTGTCTGTTCATGCATATAAAGTGGAAGATAGTAATGCCCGCCCGCGTTCTTTCCACTGGAGCCAGAGCCTTTCCAACCGCCGAAGGGTTGGAAACCAGGCCAGGCACCCGTCGTTGCGCCCTGCGGACGATTGGCATAGGTCACGCCTGCTTCAATATTGTCAAAGAACCAGTCGGTTTCTTCGGGAGTGCCATAGAAACCAGCCGTTAGACCGTAATCCACATCATTGGCGATTTGCATAGCATCCTCCAGATTCTTGATCTTGCCAATCGTGGTAATAGGAAGGAACATCTCATGTTTCCACAAACGATGATTAAATGGCAGGTCGGTGACAAAAGTAGGTTCGCAGAAAAACCCCTTGTCATACACGCCTCCTGTCTTGACCTTACCACCAGTCAGGAAGGAACCTCCACCCTGGCTGATTTCGGTACAATAATGTTGGAAGTCTTTGTAGGCAGACGCATTAATCACGGGTCCAGTGTATGTGCTTCGATTCGTTGGGTCGCCGATAACCAGTTTTGAACCGAGTTCTCTCAGTCGACTAACCAGATCATCATAAACAGAATCCTCTGCCATCACTCGTGAAGCTGCTGAGCATTTTTGACCCTGAAGACCAAATGCCGAACGGGTAATCCCAATTGCGGCACGCTCCAAATCCGCATTCTTTGAAACAATGACAGGATTCTTTCCACCAAGTTCCAAAATCAACGGGCGCACATAGTTTCGTTTTCCGAAATTCTGGAACATCTTCATACCAACCTCAAATGAACCCGTGAAGGTTACACCAGCCACTTCGGGACTATCGATCAACGCTTGTCCCAGCGTGGAGCCAGGACCTGTAACAAAGTTCACCACGCCAGAAGGGATGCCCGCATCACGAAAGCAATCGATCAGCAGGCGGGCCACCCAGGCGGTGTCGGTTGCAGGCTTGACCACAACCGTGTTACCCGCTGCCAACGCAGCGCCCATCGGTCCACCTGTCAGAGCAAAGGGAAAATTGAATGGGGAGATGATCAGCCACACACCGTACGGACGCAGGATGGACACATTGCGCGATTCATAGCCCACGAGTGGGTCTTTGCCCATTTCAACAACGTAGCCGTTGTTCTTCTCCATTTGGTGGCAGGAGTAATAAATTAAGTCGGCTGTCTCCTGCACATCACCCAACGACTCCATGCGGTTCTTGCCGACCTCCAATGCCATTGCCGCGCCTAATTCAAAAATCCGCTCTTCAATTAAAGCAGCCGCCTTGCGTAAATATCCCACACGTTTTTGCCAGGGCGTACGACTCCAGGTGGGGAATGCCTTGTGGGCAGCGTCTAACGCATCCATGGCATGAACAGCATTGCCTTTTTGCATCTTTGCCAGCACCCAATCAGTGTTAACGGGAGAGTGGTCGTAAAAAGTTTTATCAGCCATTACCTCCCTGCCATTGATGAACATGCCGTATTCCCTCCCCATATTCCGCTTTAATTCTTCTACGGCTTTGTCAAAACCGACATGGAGTTCTTCAGGGGGATTGAACATGGTTGAATAAGTAAGTCTAAAATTTGTCATGGAAACCTCTTTTCGAATTATTTTAAATTATATGTTAAATATATAATTATGACAATAATTATCTCATTAGCATAGTATAAGAAATTGTAAGATGGGGTAAAACAGGGTTGTCACAATTAATAAAATAATACCAACCTTTTTTATCCAATAAGGAGATTTGATGAAATTTTGCTATTTTCCCCAAACCTTTGGGCTGGTCGCCATCCTACTTATGGCTTCCTGCGCCCCAACCAATCCAGTCCCGGCAGTTGACACTGTTCCCCAAAATTCTGGCTCAATCGAGACTTCTGTTCCCCCGCCAACAGTTTCAGCCAATTCCTCCGTTCCGCAGGCAACAGATGTACCTTCCCAGGCCGTGGAAGTACAAGCTGTCGCAACCAGCCGCGGACCCAACCTTGAAGCCACCGACCCCGCCACGGTCAATTTGGCTTCAGGACAATTGCAATTAATCGAATTTTTCCGCTTTACCTGAGGTACCTGCCGATCAATGGCGCCCATGGTTCATGGGCTTGAAGCAGAATATTCTGGCAAAGTCAAGTTCTCCTACCTTGATGCTGATGACCCCAACACAGATGCTTTCCAGCGCACACTCGGATTTGCCTATCAACCCGAGTTTTACCTAATGGATGCAAACGGAAATATATTGAAGAAATTCATAGGTTTTGTTTCGCAGGAAGATTTCACGACAGAATTTGCTAAATACATTCAGTAGCCAATGTGACCTATCGTCCCGAAGAGTTTTAGCAAGCCTTCGGGACGATTTTTACAGCCTGAGTTTTGTGCAGTAAGAAGGGGAGGATAATCAGTGGACAACCCGTGTCATTTCCGTCATAATGTGAGTGTACATTTTACAAAGTCACTTGATCAATCACAGGAGATTTACAAATGACCATACATGCCAGTCTTGAAAAACCTACCTTACTTGGGGAATATCGTTACGAGTTACGCCCCGTGGAACGCGGCTATGCCAACCGAACCCTGCACATCAATTTGGGAGATAACACCATCCGGGAGAAACCAGTAACTCAACAGATGAAAGATCTGTTTACGGGTGGGCGAGGATTTGCGCTCAAATTGCTGTGGGATGCAGTCACGCCAGACACAAAGTGGAATGACCCACAAAACGAACTGGTAATTGCCAATGGGCCTATCTGTGGAATTACAGCTTATCCGGGCAGCGGTAAAGCCACCGTGGCAACTCTCAGCCCGTTGACCCAAAATGTAGTTGACAGCAATGTGGGCGGTTACTTTGCTCCGTTCCTGAAATTCTCCGGGTTCGATGCACTCGAGATTCAAGGCAAAGCCGCCGAAGATGTGATCATTTTCATTGATGGGGATACTGGCAAGGTGACGATTGAGTCTTCCACGCTGGATGCATTAGATTCACATGAGATCAGCAACCAACTCACATCAAAATATGGAAGCGATGAAAAGAGTAGACGCGGTATCGCGGTCTTTTCCGCTGGTCAAGCGGCAGACCATATCCGTATCGCATTGATCAGCTCCTCCTGGTATGATGTGCGCCGCAAAGAAGCGCGTCTCAAGCAGGCAGGGCGCGGCGGACCCGGGCGTGTATTCCGCGACAAGAAGATCAAAGCCATCGTGGTGCGTTTCAGTGATATGGGCGGCGACAAAAACGGCGTGGCAGATATGGCTCTTATCCGCAAAGCTGGAAGCCGCATCAACAAGGAAATTGCCGAACTTGACGACAAGCAGAACCAGATGCGAAAAGTTGGCACCGCCAATATAGTCGAAGTGATGGATCACTTTGACCTGTTGCCCACGCATAACTTCCGCTATGGGTCACATCCTGATACACATAAAATTGATTCAAAGGTGTGGAAGGAAGCCTTCACCCAGGGTTTACCTGATGGGTGCTGGCTGGGATGCACCATGTCTTGCTCGCATGGCGTGGATCACTTTCCACTGAAAACAGGACCTTATGCAGGTCAGTGTGTTCTGGTAGACGGTCCAGAATACGAGAACGCTGCCGGACTTGGTTCGAATATCGGGAATTTTGATCCGCAAAAAGTCTTGGAACTCAATTTCTATTGTGACACCTACGGCGTGGACAGCATCTCATTTGCCAACTGCGTGGCTTTCGCAATGGAATGTTATGAAGAAGGTTATCTCACCAAAGAACACACAGGCGGCATGGAATTGAACTTTGGCAATGGCACTGCGGCTTTAGAGTTAATCCATCAAATGGCACGCGGTGAAGGATTTGGTGTGATTGTTGGTCAGGGCGTACGTTATATGAAGGAATATTTTGTGCGTGAATATGGCGCAGATCCAAAATTCCTGCATGACATTGGTATGGAAATCAAAGGCATGGAAATCTCGGAATATCTAACCAAGGAATCGCTTGCACAACAAGGCGGTTTTGGACTGGCAACCAAGGGTCCACAACACGACGAAGCCTGGTTGATCTTCATGGATCAGGTGCAGAATCTGTTGCCAACCTTCAAAGACAAAGCCGAAGCTTTACATTACTTCCCGATGTGGCGCACATGGTTTAGCCTGCATGGGTTGTGCAAACTTCCGTGGAATGATATTTCTCCTGAAAATAACAAGCAAACCAGGGAACCAGCCAAAGTGGAAGAACATGTGGAAAACTATGCCTGGATCCATCAGGGAGTAACGGGTAAACCGACTGTACCCCAGGATCTATTGAATCAATCAGAACGGGTATACAACTTCCAAAAAGTTTTTGCCTTGCGGATGGGGCGTGTGGGACGCGGGCACGACTACCCGCCGTACCGCGCGATGGGACCTGTCACCATAGCAGAATACGAATCACGCCAAGATCGTTACGATGAACAGCTCATCCGCCTGATTGAGATTGATCCCGCAGGGCTGTCAACAGAAGAAAAGATGAAGCATCTACGAAAATACCGAGAAGGACAGTATGAACAATTAATGGATGCGGTTTATCAGCGACGCGGCTGGGATGCGAATAGTATTCCCACCCTCGAAAAATTACGCGAGCTGGGCATTGATCTACCCGAAGTGATCGAAGTCGTTACCCGGGCAAAGAAAAGCGTTTAAACATGGAGACAATGTTATAAAAACCAGCAGGCTTTGCAGGCTTGACGACGGAGTCGGGCCTGCTTTTTAATGCTATAATTTTTTGGGCCTTTTTATTTTAAACAAGAGGTAGTCATGCGAATCATGAAGTGCTTCCTTCCATTGTTTTTTATTGCAATTGCCTCCCCCCTGCTTTATTCCTGCAATCTAAGCGTTGCTGTAGCTACCCCCACGCAACAGGCAACTTCTTCCAATACAGTCATGCCTGCCACTTCACCTACATCGACACTGACTTTCACACCTCCTGCCACAAGTACACCTTTCCCTACGTTTATAACCGCTTTTCCACTTACCACGACTCCCACTCAACAGTGGACTGCCTGTCCAGGTATTGTTATCACAAAAACCCAAACGAACAAAGGCGACATGCTTCATATCCTTCGCTGTGAAGATGGACTGGAATATGACCTGGGGCCGCTTGCAAAGGGTACATATGCAGTTGGACCCAATGACAAATTTCTTGTATACATCACCTCAGGTGGCATTGTCTATGCGGCAAAAATTGGCGAACCGTATTTGAATGGGCTATATAATCTAATGCGCGAACGCATATTCACTGTTTTCAATAAAGGGGCTGCGCCTGACTTCCAGATTTCGTTTGTAGATGGCGTTCTAAGCTACAAACTGGTACTGTTGGAAAATAATTATGATCAAAAACGTGTGTATGATCTGCCAACAAGGATCACACATTAGCATGCATTGGCAATACCGACTGGGACGTGCTAAAATTCACAAATGATGGTCCACATCAAATTGCTTGCCAACTATCGTGAACACCTTCCGCCGGGGGCTAAAAATGGGGGGGTGGAGTTGGATGTTCCCGATGGAACAACTGTCCGCGAAGTGATCTCACGCTTTCCGATTCCACTTGATGACACCAGCGTAATCGTATTAAATGGTCTCACTGTAGACCTGGATACCCCGCTTACGGCGGGTGACATAGTCTCAGCTTTTTCAGCAATTGCTGGCGGATAAACTCTTAAGCACAAAGGACGCAAAGGGAAAGACCTTTGACCCTTTTCATATTTTCATCCTTTCAAGGAGATTCCCATGTACGGCTGGCACCTAAAACTACTCCGTGTAAATCTCACTACCCAAAAAGTAACTCGGGAAGACGTTGACCCCAAAATCGCGCGCGATTATCTTGGCGGGCGTGGATGGGCGATTCATTATCTCTATAAAGAAATGGATCCAATGACAGACCCCCTCACACCTGAAAATGTGATGATCTTTGCCACTGGCCCGCTTACAGCAACTCCCGCGCCAACTGGCAACCGGTACATGGTCGTCACAAAATCACCACTGACAGGTGCTCTGGCACACTCTAACTCTGGCGGTGAATTCCCAACCTGGATGAAACGCACGGGATTTGATATGTTCATCTTTGAAGGGAGATCTTCAGAGCCAGTCTATCTCTTCGTCAACGAAAACCAGATCGAGTTTAGGTCTGCGGCGCATGTTTGGGGTAAGGATACCCATGAGACAACCGACATCCTGCTGGCTGAAACCAGCGCCGAGGCGCGAGTTGCATGTATCGGTCCTGCGGGTGAAAAACTTGCATTAATTGCAGGTATCATAAACGACAAGCATCGTGCTGCGGCTCGTTCTGGTGTGGGGGCTGTGATGGGTAGTAAAAACCTCAAAGCCGTTGTTGTGATGGGAAATAAAAATCCGCCTTTGTATAACCCCGAGGAAATGAAAAATATAAGTGTGGATACATCCAAAAATGTGGGCGCAGATGTCAAGAAAGGTTCAAACATGCGCATTTACGGCACTTCTTATGTACCTCAGGTGACCAACACACTCGGCATTTTTCCCACGCGCAACTTCCAACAGGGCACGTTTGAGCATACAGATAAAATTGACGGTGTAGCACTCAAGGAACAATACTTGATCCGGCATACGGCTTGCTATCGATGTCCGCTGGCCTGTGGACGTCTGACAGAAGTACCCGATGGGGATTACAAGGGTAAAGGCGAAGGTCCCGAATACGAAACGATTTCAGCTTTTGGCGGTGCGTGCGGCGTGAGCAACCTTGCCGCACTCATCAAAGCAAATTACATGTGCAATGAACTCGGCATGGATACCATCGGCGCAGGTATGACGATTGCAGCCGCGATGGAAATGTACGAGAAGGGTTACATCCCCGAAGAAGCCATCGGTATGCCGTTGAAGTTTGGTGATCACGATGCAATGATAGAGATGGTTCGGAAGATGGCATATCGCGAAGGGTTCGGTGATGAACTGGCAATGGGCAGTTATCGTCTCGCAGAAAAATATGGGCATCCTGAAATAGCCGTAACCACCCGCAAACAGGAATTCCCAGGTTATGATCCGCGTGGAGCGCAGGGCATGGGTTTGCTGTACGCCACATCCAACAAAGGCGCGTCTCACATGGAAGGCGACGTTGCGTACGAAGAAGTCTTTGGTACGCCGATCAAAGAAGATCCGTTCTCGATCGAAGGCAAGCCTGAACTCGTCAATCACTTCCAAAATTCCTTTGCCCTGATCGATAGCGCGGGTTTGTGCGTTTTTGTAGCCCTGCGTTATGTCTTTAGCAAGGATCGTATGATATTCCCCCTGCGCCTTTCCGAGATGATGGCCTATACTACAGGCGAGGGTTACACCGCCGAGGAAGTGTTAAAAGCCGGCGAGCGTGTTTATAACCTTGAACGCATGTTCGTTCTCAAAGCAGGCTCAACAGTGGATACGCTCCCACCGCGCATGTTGAACGAACCGCTGCCCGATGGCCCCGCTAAAGGCATGGTTTCTCAACTTGACAAGATGCTGCCCGAGTACTACAAAATCCGCGGTTGGGATGAGAAGGGATATCCCACCAAGGAGAAGCTGGAAGAGTTGGGATTGCCTTCATAAATTTCAAGCATTCCCCCATTGCCGCGATAAAAAACTTGAAGGGCGAAGAATTTTTCGCCCTTCTCTGTTGGGTCAAATAACTAATGATTTCCCTCGTACTTCTTTGCATCCATAATGGCTTTGGTCACATTCACAAAAGGCAGCAGGATCAATCCCATAATAAAGAAGAAGATCAACGAGAGAATTGCATAGCGTAAATTTCCGAATAGCTGGTTGGCGAGACCAAACACCAGCGGACCAACCCACGAAGTTCCACGCTCGCTAATCTCATAAAACGAAAAAAATTCAGCTTCCTTGCCGTTGGGAACCATTTGCGCAAAGAGACTACGGCTTATGGCTTGCGACCCGCCCATCACCAGGGCAATAAAAACCCCAAGGACGAAGAACTGCGCGGTTGCGGTTGGACCTTTTAATCCGCCATAGGCATAGATAACCACGCCAGACCAAATCACAAGGCTGACAACCACCGATTGTTTCGCACCGATCCAGCCTGCCAGTCTGCCCCAGAACAAGGCTCCAAAGAACGCCACGAATTGGATCATCAAAATGACAGCGATCAATGTGGATTGTTCAAGCTCCAGCCCGCCCTGAATCAGCGGCGCGGCGGCAAAAGTTGAGGCAACTGCAATTACAGTCTGAATCCCATCATTGTATAAAAAGTAAGCCAATAGGAACTTTAATGTTTCAGGGAAATGCTTGACTTCGCCAAATGTTTTACGAAGCTGTTTGAAGCCAATGCTGACATAATTTTCCCCGGCAGGGAGTTGACGCGCCGCATGACGCGGACGCAGCCTGTTCCAGGTTAAAAAAGAAAATCCAAGCCACCAGATACCGGCCGATGCAAGGTTAATGCGGATCGCCAATTCACCAGGTACGCCCAGGTCTTCACTGAATGTAAAGAAAGCCAGGTTGAGCGCCAGCAGGATACCACCGCCCATGTAGCCCATTGCCCATCCATACGAAGAGACACGGTCTCTTTCATCTTCACTTGCGATGTCAGGCAGGTAGGAATTATAGAAAACCATCGCTGCACCAAAAGCAAGGTTGGCAACAATAAACAACACACCGCCCAGCCACCATAATCCGCCAGTAACAAGGAACATTAATATTGTAGAAATTGCGCCGATGCCGGCGAAGATTTGCATCATCTGTTTTCGCAAATGAGAGTAGTCTGCTATTGCGCCTAATATTGGCAGGAACAAGACCTGCATTCCAACAGAGAATGAAATGCAGTAGGGGAGAAAGGAATCAGGTGCAACAGGAATTCCAAGAAACGAAACGGTTGCCGTTCCTGCGGCTTCCGCCGCAGTCCTCGCCAGGGAAGCCACGTACGGTCCTAAAAACACCGTGCCGATGGTTGTGCTAAAAGCTGAATTCGCCCAGTCATACATTGCCCAGCCAAAAATCTCTCTTCTGTCATTTACCATAACATTTTCTTTTGCCATAACTTCTCCGTGAATTGAAAATGGATTTAATCAGGAATAGATGCCAGTATAAGGAGTTTTGTCATTCATGTAAAGCAGAACTTTAAAAAAAGAATTGTTAAATGCCTTCAATTCCTGCTTGACCCTCGACCTGCTAAGGGCTAAAATGTTTGTCCTATACCAAAAAGGAATCGGCCGCCATGTCCTTGCAAGGCAGCCTTCCCAACAAAGCTATTCCAGGCTTAATTTTTTTATTATTGAGAGTGTTTCCAACCGCAAATATGCGGAACAGGAACACCCTCGCAGTGGCAAAAAATAATCCTATGTTTGAAACTCTCACTGGACGACTAAACCAAATTTTTGATGGACTGCGCCGCCGCGGCAAACTCTCCGAAGCAGATGTGGATGCAGCCATGCGTGAAGTGCGCCTCGCACTTCTTGAAGCGGATGTGCATTTTAGTGTGGTCAAAGCGTTTATTGCCCGTGTGCGTGAACGTGCTGTAGGCGCTGAGGTCTCGAAGGCGCTAAACCCTGGACAGCAAGTTATTAAAATTGTCAATGAAGAATTAATTGCCTCGCTGGGCGACCCTGTTGGATTAAATCTCTTAGGCCCTAAACCACGTGTCATTATGCTGGTCGGTCTGCAGGGTGCAGGCAAAACCACAGTCTCAGGCAAACTGGCACGCCTGATGAAGTCAAAAGGGGAGCGCATACTACTGGTTGCCGGTGACCCTTACCGTCCCGCCGCTGTGAAACAATTGCAGCAACTCGGCGAACGGCTGGATGTCGAAGTGGAAACCGACGCATCACTCACCCCGCCACAACTGGCAAAACGCGCTTTTGAGAAAGCAGAAAAAGGTGGATTTAGTCTGGTGATCGTGGATACCGCTGGTCGGTCACAGCTGGATGCGACACTGATGGATGAGTTAAAAACGATTGCTGCCACCGTCAACCCGGTGGACATCCTGCTCGTAGTGGACTCAATGATCGGTCAGGAAGCGTTGAACATCGCGCAAGGTTTTAAGGACGCCATCAACCTCACGGGGCTCATCCTGACAAAAATGGACGGTGACTCACGTGGCGGGGCAGCAATTTCCATCCGTTCGGTGACAGGCATCCCAATAAAATTTATCGGTACAGGCGAAAAACTCGACGCCCTGGAAGCATACGACCCTTCGCGATTATCCTCCCGCATTTTAGGCATGGGCGATATGATCGGCCTGATCGAAAAAGCCGAAGCCGCCTACGATGGTCAAGATATGGAGAAACAGGCTCAGAAGATGATGAAAGGCCATTTCTCCTTGGAGGATTGGCTCGACCAAATGAAACAAATGAAAAAGATGGGACCGTTATCCCAAATCATGGAAATGCTCCCCGGACAAATGGGTCAAGCCGCGCGCGGCATTGACCCGACCGTTGTGGAGAAATCATTTAAGCAATCAGAAGCCATCATCCACTCGATGACATTGAAAGAACGGCGCGATCCCGATATTCTAAATGCATCCCGCCGCAGACGAATCGCCGCAGGCTGCGGTATGGAAGTGCAGGATGTAAATCGCCTGATCAAACAATTCCGTGAAGCACAAAAGATGATGAAAATGTTGCAAAAAACGGGGGGCAAGGGCTTGGGACGAATGTTTGGATAATTGGAGTTTTATTCTTTGATTTTGCGAACCTTTAACCATCTTATTTTAAGGTGACAAAAATCGGCATGTTTTCCCCGGGATTAAATCTCTAAACTCTGCATTTCATCAGGTTGATATTTGACGAACGGGCATTTTATTATTTTTTTTCCAGGATTTCTCTACCGTACAAAACTATTTTTAGACTCTGAAAAACGCTGACTTTCGCTGATAAAAGAAAATAATCCGTGTTTTCTGCGTTCATCAGTGTCCCAATTTTTAAAATGTAAGGTAGAGAATCCAGGATTACATTTGTAATAAGCTGATATTTGCCGCTTATATCAAAAAACTTATCTTCGCCTGAAACCTTAAATCCACATTTTTGCAGCATGCGAAACGAGCCAATATTGTGTTTTGCAACATGGGTATATAGCGGACGTATTTTTACATAAGCCAGAAACTCCGCATGAGTCTTCGTTGCAATTCCCTTGCCCCAGTATTCCTTTCCGAAACAGAATGAACGTGTCAGGTATTTCAATAGTTAGTTTCAATCTCGCTTATTTCAACATCGCTACGCCAAATTCTATGCTTATGCCGAGGTAACTCAACCATGCGCGAGCAAATTGCGCACCGGTCAACGCCAAAATAAAACCTCAAATGCCAGCTCTCAACCAGAATTTTCTTAATTATTTAATTAGAAACAGTAATATTTTTTATTGAAGCCTTGCATCATTTTTTATGCAACAGTAACTCAACAGAAATCTGTTCGCGTACGCGCCTGTTTTAATACAAAATCCGAGTTGATTGTCGAAATGGCTGGGAATATTCCAACCGTTTTTTTTAAAATTATGATGATGTTATATATCAAACAGATCAGTCTTACGCTTAAACGAACCACCCACAGGTGGATAAGCGCGCATGTAATCTTCCTTTTCGCCAAATAGCCTGGTTACAAAACCCATCAATCCACGCCGCATTTGCATTCCGCCTTGCGAGGCATGACACTCACTAGCCCTGTGTTTTACATCCACAACCGAGCGAACATCCAAACGCACATGAACAGGAAAACTTACTTCGGCAAGTTCCTTTATATTAATGTCGCCATTGTGTCCAAATTTTGTGGGGTCTTTGCCAAAAAGCGGCATCAAATGGACAGCCGCCCTCAACAAACCTTTCGGGAAAACTTGAAAGTAAAGTGCCTTTGGCTTGAAAGTCTCACCCGCTTCAGGGTAGAAGGAATCGTTATCGGAATTTGCAAAGGCAAATACCGTCGCCTTATGAATATGAATATGGTCAGGATGTTTGTATCCTCCGATCGGGTCAAAGGTCAGCACCACATCGGGCTTGAGCGTACGAATATATTTCACCACGCGCCCTGCCACTTCTTCAATCGGCGCATTAATCTGCGCGTCGGGGTGCTGGTTCGCTTCCATTCCAGGCATGCCAGAATCGCGGTAACCCAAAAAGAAAACTTCCTTTAAACCAAGCTCCTCCGCCGCACGCATCAATTCACCAGTACGCATTTCAGCGGTATCCTTAAAGCCATTCAAATGTACGTCATCCACCGTGCCAGCCTCACCGCGTGTGGCGCAAACATAATATACATCATAACCTCTGCTGGCATACAAAGCCAGCGTACCGCCCAAACCAAAGGACTCATCATCGGGATGTGCCAAAACTGCCAATAAAGTTTTTGTCATTTGTACCTCTCTCACATAGACGTTCAACCAAGGCGCAAGTTTACCTTATATGATAAAATCAATATGCTAAAAATAGGAGCGAAGCGAATGATAGTGATTTTGTAGTCTACCAGTTTTTTAGGGCATCACCTGCTGTAATGATTCAGCCGAGGCTTGCCCTCGGTTTTCCTTTTAACTACGGAGTCACCATGCTTAGCATCCAGAACCTTTCGAAATTTTTTGGTATCGAGCCCATTCTACAAAACATAAATTTCAATATCAACACGGGCCAACGAATCGGTCTAATCGGCGCCAATGGATCGGGAAAAACCACGCTCATACGCATCCTTGCGGGATTGGACCAGCCTGATTCCGGGCACGTCATTTCAACGCACCTCAATTTGCGGATAGGGTATCTTGCCCAGGGAATGGATTCCCCATCCGATATAACGCTTCGCGCTGCGCTCAGGCGTGATCCAATAACCCAGGCAGACCCCTCTGCGGACATAGAGTCGCTTGCCATTGCATTATCCCAGGCGCCAAACGACTCTGCCATTCAACATCAATATGATGAAGCCCTCACCCGACTTTCCACCTTGGACATTAGGACTGAATCCGTCCTTGCCCCGTTGGGTCTTTCTCATCTTCCCCTGGACACACTAGTTACCCACCTCAGCGGTGGACAAAAGACTCGCCTGATGTTGGCCCGTGTCTTGCTCGAAAAGCCGCATCTGTTGCTGCTAGACGAACCCACCAATCACCTCGACATCGAAATGCTCGAATGGCTGGAAGGTTGGATCAATCACTTTCAGGGTGCGACGTTGATCGTCTCACACGACCGCGTTTTCTTGGATAACACCACTACTTCCATTCTCGAATTGGATTTGGCGACACACACCATAAAAACATATGCGGGCAATTATAGCGGCTATATTCATCAAAAACTGGCAGAACGTGATAAACAGAATCTGGCATATCAGGAACAACAGGAACAGATTGCACAACTCCGATTCGCAGCAGATCACATCCGTGGTTTGACACATATGAAAAAGGGTGGCAAAGCTGATGGCGGAGATAAATTTGCAAAAGGCTTTTTGGGCAATCGCGCCACCAGAAATGTAGCCGGGCGCGCCAAGCATATCGAAGCGCGTATCGAACGCATCCTGACCGAAGAGAAGGTCGAAAAGCCGCGCACCGCCTGGCAAATGAAATTGGATTTCAGCGCACCCAATCATCAATCGAAAGATGTGCTGGTTATAGAGTCTCTCTCAATTGGCTACAGGGCAGACAATCCCCTGCTCGAAAATATTAATCTGTTCATCCGCAGCGGTCAGCGCATCGTATTGACAGGTCCTAACGGCGCGGGCAAAACATCCTTCATCCGCACGATTATTGGGATACTTCCCCCGCTTTCAGGTGGATTCCGCCTCGGCGGAGCAACCAGGATCGGCTACATGGCACAGGAGCAGGAGTGGCTCAATCCAAACTTCAGTGCCCTGCAAATCATACAGTCCGTCGCCCCATTCAATGAAACAGAGGCTCGCAACTTTCTGCATTACTTCCTCTTCAAAGGTGATATCGCCCTGCGCCCATCACATGAACTTTCCTTCGGCGAACGGGCGCGTCTGCAACTTGGGACGCTGGTCGCGCAAGGCAGTACATTTATTGTTCTGGACGAACCCATCAATCACCTCGATATTCCCTCCCGCGAACGATTTGAAGAATCGCTCGAAAACTTCAAAGGCACGATCCTCGCAGTGGTGCATGATAGAAGTTTCATAGAAAAATTCGCCTCACATATTTGGTATGCGAAAGATGGAAAGATAAACAGGTAACCATGTCAACAAAATAATAGGCACCCTATATTGAAGAAAATTTCATACCGAAAATTCTTCTTAAAGATGTAAAAGATATTTTGCATGAGCAATTCGTTGGCATGTATTTATACAACTGACTAGCCACCAGTAGCTTCCCCCCTAAAGCAATGACGTTGATTTTGTCGTCATCACTAGAAGCATTCTTTCAGATGGCATAATCTCAAATCTGGATGCTTTACATAAACACATCTGGTCAGGCACTTCAAAGAGCCGGTAAAACTTGAAGGCTCATATGTCCCGAAAGATTTGATTCGCCGCCATAATCCAAACGGGAATCCCTGCCAAACAATTAATGATGTTTTTTTATAGACCGCTGCGGAAGTGACTGGAGCATTCAACGCCGCGTCATCTGCGAACATGAAATTATGCTGAAAGGCGTTAGCCCGAAATCTTTAATTGACATTGTTCCCACCGATAAAATTTGTCAATCCGTTCTGGGAACCTTGGGCGAGTGGTGTTTCCCATTGCTTGATCCGCCCTGGTCGGCTTAGTGCTCGTAACTGTGAACATCCTATATACGCTGTAATTACCGTATGCAGCTCACTCCAAGCTCTACAATATGGGCCAATTGTTTTAAAGCCTACCGCTGCACATTGGGCGTTTGATGAATGGGCTCCTTCTACAAGGGACAACACTCACCAAACAAAACGACACAGTATTCACTATACGCTATTCGTAGAGCAAAAAAACTTCTGAATCCTTAAACAACGATCCGACATTCCCAAATATAGCGAATGTCGGATCGTTCATAAACATGAGTGACTTATTTTTTCGGCACAGCATGAACGGCAACCAAAGTAACATCATCATCCTGCTTTGAGCCGTCCTGGTAATTAACCAACGTTCCAAGCAAATGGTCGCATACCTGTTGGGCGGTTACATTGGACAGACCGCTCAGTGTGTTTTTTATACGCTCCAGACCAAAAGCTTCTCCCAATTTGTCGCGGCAATCAGTCATTCCATCTGTGAATAAAAGGAGCGTTGAACCGGGCGGCAATGTGATCACGTGCTTATCAAGCGTTACCGGATCCCATAATCCAAGCGCCATTCCCGGGTTGTGAGGAATACGTTCCACAGTTCCATCGGGATGCAAAAGTAATGGCGGTTCATGACCTGCACGCGCATAGCAAAAAAGACGTGTTTTCAAATCCAAGATGCCGTATAACACAGTAACAAATTGCGTGGATTTTTGCAAACGGGTAATATGACGGTTAACCATTTGGAGCGCATCCCCCGCATCCATGCCGGTATCAGCCTCCGCCATAATCAGCGCATGGGCACGAGCCATAAAAATGGCAGAAGGAACGCCCTTATCGGCTACGTCACCAATCAGGACACCCACCTTATCATCCTTAAGGAGAAAGATATCGTATAAATCACCGCCCACTTGACGCGCAGGCAGGATCCGTGCACCAAAGTCAAAATCATCCAGCACTGGTAATTCGTCAGGCAGGATGCTTAGTTGAATATCTGCAGCGACTTGTAGTTCGCGTTCGAGACGTTCCTTTTCAATTAATTGCGCCTGCGCTGCTTTAAGTTCATCGTAGGCAGTTTGAAGCTGTCGATTTTTCTCGGTCAGGTCATGGAACGTTTGGGTGTTCGCCGCATCAAGGCGCTGACTGAGAACTCGAACCATCGAATGCGAGAGTTGTGGATATTTTTTTGTCAGGTCCAAAAATTGGAGTCGGCTCATGGAGAGGAGCGTGGAGTCTCCACGCGCACGCAGGCTTGCTGTCCGGTGCCCCCCAGGCATGATAAGGCTCATTTCGCCAAAGTACTCTCCCACTCTCAGAATATTCAACAGTAACTCTTCTGGTTTACCCTCCCCCAGCAACACCTCAAGTTCACCCCGCATGACCACGTAAAAATGATCGCCAGGATCTCCTTCACGAAAAAGAATTTCCCTGCCAGCTAGTTCTTTTACATCCAAACACGAAAGTATTTTATCCAATTCCTCGTGGGGAAGATCAGCAAAAAGGGGGATTTTTGAAAGCAGGTTGATGGGCATATTATGGCCTGTGCGTCAGATCTACCACTTCTTTTCCAGCCAGTTTATCCTGAATACGCTTTGTCACCAAATCCAAATGCCCAGGCTGGTTAACATAATCAAGATCATCAGTCTGAATGGTCAGGACAGGACAAAGGTCAAAAGCGCCAAGCCACTCATCGTAAAAAGAATCAAGCAGGGCAAGATAATCGGGGGAGATACCTGTTTCCATGTTCCGTGCTCGTCTGCGGATGCGGTCCATTAAGACCAAAACAGGCGCTTTGAGATAGATCAACAGGTCAGGGCGGGGTAATCCACTTACAACGACTTCGAACAGACGACGATAGGCAAGGTAATCGCGCTCACCCAAATTCCCCATATGATGCAAAGCACGGGCAAAGATATGAGCATCTTCATAAATGCTTCTGTCGAGAATGGCGGAACGCGCGTCACGTGATGCTTCAAGGTATTGATCTGCACGGTGGCCAAGGAAGAAAACCTGTAAATGAAAAGACCAAGCGCGCATATCAGAATAGAAATCAGGGAGGTAGGGATTATCAGACACAGACTCGTATCCCGTCCACCAGCCAAGACGGGAGCCAATCCGCTCGGTGAGGGTGGTCTTTCCAGCACCAATATTTCCAGCAACCAAAACCAAATGTTTTGCCATAGGTGTTTGTATTTTATCATGGCAGATGCGTCTGTGAAAAAAAACGGGGGACAGTCAAATCATGTCATACAGTTTCGAGTGTACCTTTTCTTTTTGCCTGTATCTCAAACCAGGAAAAAAGAAAATAACCAAGAAAACCGTACGTTAATCCAATGCCAATCTCACTGATCAATAACACCGAGATGTCCGTCAAGCTTGCTCCTGCAGCGAGAGCGCGTGAGGCAGCGATTCCGCGGGTGAGTGGCAAAATACTGGAAACAATCTGCATCCACACAGGCAGAGTGGAAATTTGCACATTTGCGCCAGAAAAAATAAGGAGGGAAAAATAAACAAAGTTATTCACGAACATTACATTGGCAGTAAGCAGACTCAGGCAGCCCATTAACAAGCCTAGTCCACAAGTGCTAAAGGTAGTGATCAAGATCGTCAACCCAAGAGCGGGCAGATCGGTATGAGAAAGATCGAGTCCCATGAGCAGGACGCCCCACGTCAATGCAATCACAACACCAATCGCGCCGTCAATCACGTGCATAAATGCGCGCCCAAAGAAGATCATGAAGCGGTTGGCAGGGGTCCCAAACAAATAGGGCAACGTCCCGGCATCACGATCCCCACCCACACTCATGGTTACGCCGAAAATTCCGCTGATCGAAGTGATCTGGATCGCGTTCCCAATCACGTAGAAATCGGACGTATCCTTGCCTGAGGCATAGGTACCTAGAAACACAAAAAAGAACATCTGCGCCAATGGCATGAAAATTTTGGACGCCATATATGTGACAGGGCGTAACCAGGCAAATAAGGCTCTGTAAGAGAGCAAAGTCCCCTGCCAAAACAAACGGAAATTTTTTCTGATCGTTCTCATGATTTAATCCACATCCAATGTCGCATCAACCCGCGCTTTATAAAGCATGATCTTAAAAAGCTGACTGGCGATGACAAGGTCGACCAGGCTGAAGATCAACATCATTCCCCACGCGAATGCAATCTGCTCAAACGGCATTACGGCAGTTGATGTACCATGCAAGGCAATTGCCGCCCAATAAGGCGGAAGCAGGTAACTAATGGGAGTTGACCAATTGGGAAGCAGGGCAATGGGAAATAAAAATCCGCATAAAATATAAACAGGGAATTCCATTGCATTCTGCCATTGCTGCACACTGCGATACATCACAAATACAGGTGCAATGGTGAGACCAAAACAAATAAACGCGAACATGCTCAACAGTAAGGTCACAAAGAACAGCAGCGGCTGTGTGAGCGTGAGTGAATAGCCAAATAGAAGCGCCGCCAAAAAATATGAGACCACCATCGAAAGTAGAGATTGAAACACATTGGCAAGATTTTTTCCAAACACGATCACATCAAACGGGGTGGGCATTCCGACCAGTGATTCGAGGGTGCCTGTCCAACGCTCCACATTAATGCTGTTGCCAGAAACAAAAAGCAGACTGCTCCATAACCCCGTCAGCCCGCTGCCAACAACAACGAACATTGCATAATCTGCTCCTTTTCCCTGAAGCATGAACAATGCCAAAATCGCAATGATCATCGGTTGAAAAACAATCGCAAACAATACAAAAGCGTCATTCATTTGCATCCGGATGGACATCTCTGCCACAACCAATACCGTCCGCCAATATTTGAATAGATTACTGTAGTTCATGCACCGCCCCCCACAAGTCGGACATAGGCATCTTCGAGAGTTGGCTCGCGCACAATTACCCTTCCCACCCGTTGACCCTCCAGGGCAGATATCACGTCCGGCACAGCCTCAGCCCCGCGCTCAGTTTGGATCAGGATCATTTGCTTTTGGTCACGATCTTCCACAGATAGCGCATCTACAAAAGGCAGAGCTCGCAATTTTTCAATTACTATCTCGGATGCACCGAAGGTTTCCACCTCCACCACAGAAAGATCGGACACATGTTTCTTCAATCCGCTGGGAGTATCCAATGCGATCACACTTCCCTTGTTGATGATGGCAATGCGATCCGAAAGCGCATCTGCCTCGAACATGTAATGTGTGGTTAACAAGATGGTTTTCTTTTGAGATTGAAGATCCAAAATAACATTGCGAAATTCACGCGCTCCTACAGGGTCAAGCCCAATGGTAGGCTCATCCAAAAATAAAATATCTGGGTCATGCAAAAGCGTGCGGGCTACATGCAGGCGCTGTTTCATGCCACGCGAATAACCGCCAACGCGTTCATTCCCGCGTCCCTTCAACCCCACCATTTCCATCAAATATGGGATACGCTTTTTGGAAACCTCTGGATCCACTCCATACAAGCTTGCAAAATAGCGTAAATTATCATCACCAGAGAGGCGCCAGTACAAACCGCGCTCGCCTCCGAAGATAAATCCGATCCGCTTACGAACTTCATTTGCCTGCTTGACTACATCAAATCCCCCCACACGGGCAGAACCCAAAGAAGGGATTAATAACGTGGTCAACATTTTTACCGTGGTTGTCTTGCCCGCGCCATTTGGCCCAAGCAACCCAAACAATTCACCCTGCTGTACCTCAAAGGAAATATCATCTACAGCAAATACTTCCTTGATGGAACGGTTGAAGACACCTATCTGCGCTCGAAATATACGTCGTAAATGATTAATTTCTATTGCGTTCATTCGATTCCTTTTTTCAAAAGAAGAATATATTAATATGATTGTACACGACCTTAAGTGGCAGTTCCAACGCCCTGATGTTCCCTGGATCACTTTCACCAAAACAAAACATTCAATATCTATTAAAACCTGGAATCATATATTCGAAATTTGTTATCTATTTCTTACATGAACTGGAAAATAAATTTTGAATGTTTTTCCACCACGCTTAAATCCATTAATAAAAATTCAGCAATGGCGTGTGGTAACTATATCAAGGCATCTTCGTCCTTCTTTTCAGAGATAACCTTAGAACGAGAAAGTGGAGCCTGATGATCTCAGCTCCACTTTCTCGCTTACGTCTTTCTCTATTCCACCTCTGGCTTGATTTCCATGCCCACTCTCGCCTTATATTTATTTTAAAGTGAGCCTTTTTTTAACTCTCAGCCACGCATTCACTCGTTTTTTACCGCAAAGAACATTCAGAGACGAACTTTTATTTACATTTTTTAACGATTCTTTTTTGACATTTGTCCAGTAGTGGATATATTTATCGTCTATTCCTGAGGAAGGTCGGGATGTCCAGATCATCACTGTGGACAGTTGGTTGCGAATTGGATTTTGATTCAGCCGATGACCTGTGATCCAAACCAATGCTGACAGATTCGCTTGGGCGTGCAAAAAGCGTATTAGAGGCAGACGCAGGCTTATCATTACGCACAGGGCGTTCTAATGTTCGGCGCGGAATGCCCGTCCGCTCAAACCCAGTGGCAATGACTGTACAACGGATCTCATCACCCATTTCAGGATCAATTACTGCACCAAAAATCATGTTGACGTCAGGATGGGCGGTTTCACGAATAATTGCTGCAGCCTGATTCACCTCAAAGAGGGTCATGTTCGAACCGCCGGTTACGTTGAAGAGCACGCCTCGGGCGCCATCAATGGTGATATCAAGCAGCTGGCTGGAGATTGCCTGTTCTGCCGCAGTCTTTGCGCGATCGTCGCCAGAGCCGCGACCCACTGCCATAAGTGCTGCGCCGCCTTCCGACATGATGGCTTTAACATCTGCGAAATCAAGGTTGATCAAGCCAGGAATGGTAATGAGTTCGGAGATGCCCTGAATGCCTTGATGCAGAACTTCATCTGCCATACGGAAGGCATCCTGCAGGGAGGATTTTTTATCTGCTAATTGAAGCAGGCGGTCATTGGGAATTGAAATGAGGGTGTGCGCGTGCTCCTTCATTTTTGCGACACCTGCTTCGGCTGATTGTGTGCGTCTGCCGCCTTCAAAAGTGAAAGGACGTGTAACAACACCAATCGTCAGTGCACCGCATTCCTTGGCAACCTGTGCCACAATGGGAGCCGCACCCGTACCTGTGCCGCCGCCCATGCCTGCAGTGACAAAGACCATATCTGCACCTTTAAGCACGTTGTAGAGTTCATCAGATGATTCCTCTGCTGCCTTACGGCCAACTTCAGGATCACCGCCTGCACCAAGTCCCCGGGTGAGTTTATCACCAAGGCGCACACGAATGGGCGCGCGAGAAAGAGTTAAAGCTTGTGCATCGGTATTACAGGAGATGAATTCAACACCTTGAATACCTTCTTCCATCATGCGGTTGATTGCATTCTGGCCTGCGCCACCCACACCGATCACTTTAATGCGGGCAAAGGCTTCAGAATTTGGGAGTCTTTTGTTTGTGTCCATTTGTTCCTCCTGGCAAGGAATATGCCATATCTTAAACGAGAATGACGATTTTAAAAAGGGTTGATAAACAATCCGTACTGAGCGAAAACATGCTTTTTCTTTTTATACCGTTGTTGAAATTCAGAAGCATGTGTAAAGCTGTCCTTCGAAACCGCTCAGGACGAAAATATACTAGGGTAGCAAACGTTTCATCCAATTTTTAATTGCATCAAAATCCATATTTTTATCTCCTCTTGACCTGCGGCGGCTTCTGCTATCGTTAGAATTCATTACATCGTGTTCTCTCATAGTTGCTGCCCAGCGTAGTAACCCAACACCGGTGGAATAGGCAGGCGAACTCAGCTTATCCACAAGTCCGGTTAGATTTTCCGGCTGTGCAGTGCGAACGGACATACCCAAAACTTCACTGGCAACGCGCTTGATACCGGGCAATGCAGATGTACCACCCGTTAGTACCATGCCGGCAGGAAGCAAACCATCGTATCCGGATCGTTTTATTTCCTGCATAATCAGGTTAAAGATCTCCTCGACGCGTGCTTCAATGATATGCGCCAAATCCTGTCGATTTATCCTGACATCGTGGTCCTCGCCAAACGGGCGGATGGAGAAATACTCTTCGCTGCCGACCTCAGACCGGAGGGCGTGACCTTGCTGCTTTTTCACATCCTCCGCCTGGGATGTGGGCAGGCGCAAGCCATGTGCGATATCCTGTGTAACATGATTTCCACCCACGGCAAGCACCATTGTGTGCCATACATCACCATCAACATAGATTGCCAGATCAGTGGTACCACCACCAATATCACAGACTGCAACACCCATCTGACGCTCCTGTTCAGTCAAAACCACTTCAGCCGATGCTAGTGGATTTAAAACAAATTGCTGAATTTCAACCCCAGCCGCACCAACGCACTGGCGAAGGTTGTCTACAGTCGCACCTGCTGCAGTGATGATATGTGTCTCGACTTCGATCTTATATCCATGCATTCCAACAGGAGTGCGAACACCTTCCTGCCCGTCCACGGTCATACCACGGTGAATTACATGCACGATCTCGCGATCATACGGAATGGCAACCGCTTGCGCCTGTTCAAGCGCGCGGGCAATATCTGTTGCGTCAATGATTCCGCCTGGTACACCGGTGGCGCCACGACTGTTGACAGATGAGACATGTGCACCCGCCAGGCTGACCAGGGCAGTGGTGATCTCCAAACCAGAGGTACTTTCAGCTTTCTCCACAGAACGTTTAATGGCTTTTGACGCCGCAGCCAGATCTACAATGATACCCTTGCGGATTCCATCCGAGGGCTCAATACCCACACCCAGAATGCGAATGGAGTCAGCACTCTCCACCCGCCCAACCAGGGTACAGATCTTTGTAGTTCCTACGTCAATACCAACAACAATTTCATCCATCTGTTTACTGTCCGCTATCCATGGTCAACTCATTTTCTTCTACTGCAACTACCCGATAAAATGGAGCATCGGGATACATCACATTGATAAGTGTGGGAGATACGCCACGGCTAACAAGCGACGCCACCAAAGTTTGATAAACACGCACCTTCAAAGGCATGTCTTCTGCGCTGGTGCCGAAGAAAGATTTCCAACCGCGACTATCTGTCCAGCCAAGTCCAAAGGTGCTATCAAAAACCATTGTTGAGTCAGCTGGCACATGCGGAGCAAGCAGGAGAATCGAATCCACTAATTCTTTTTGCATGTAAGGTGACGGAGCAAAAGGGTCTTCCAATGACGAAGGTCCAGCGGGGGGAGAGACCAAACCATTAACAAGAACAAGTCCTGTCACAAAACCGCGCGGTCGAAATGCTATACCCGCCGAATCAATCCAGGTATAACCATCACCTTGCTGCCAAAGGATGACAGGTTCACGTTCTGTTAATGTGAGATAAACATGATTCGGCAAATAGACATTCACCTGTGCTGAAAGCACTTCAGGAAAATTCATCCGCAGGCGGGTTTCCACTTCATCGGGGTGAACCGTAAAAATGGATTGGCCAAGTACACCCAGTACCGTTTCGATTTCCTCGTGGGTGATCCGGCTGTTCCCATCCATCGTGATATTAGAAACACGGAAATATGGCATTGAAAGCGAAAGGTAAAGCGCCAGCCCAATCAGGATAATGATAAAAACAGATCCAAGCCTCCAACTGGCATGCAGGTGGGGGACAGTGGGTCTATGTAAATTAATATCCGGCATACCCATTGCAATATTAAAACGCCGCGGTTTGACAACTTGCCTGCGTGTGGGAATATTGGGTGATGCCACTCGAGCAGAAACCGTCACAGCGGGCTTTAGGGCACGCTTACTGGTTTGTGCCAATTCCTTGACTACACGTTTTGCCCGGCGCTGGCGGGCGACATCGGAGCGGGATAAATCCTTCGTTTCGCTCATGCCGTCCTCATATGTTCAGTGTGATCGCGCTGTGCTTTGCGCTCGAGGGCGAGTTCGATCAGGCGATCAACAAGCTGTGGATATGGCAAGCCGCTCGCTTGCCATAATTTTGGGTACATACTGATGGACGTGAATCCTGGCAGCGTATTCAACTCGTTCAAATAGATTCGATTGGTCTTTCCGTCAATGAAGAAATCGGCGCGAGCCATGCCTGCGCAATCAATGGCTTTGTAAGCGCGTACGGCATATTCACGGATATTGTCACTCACCTCGACTGGCAATTGCGATGGGATGATTAATCCAGATGTACCATCCATATATTTTGATTCGTAAGAGTAAAACTCGCGGCTTGGCAAAACTTCACCACATACAGAGGCTCGTGGGTCTTCATTACCCAACACACTAACTTCGATCTCACGCACGTTGGATACGCCATGCTCTACAATAATGCGGCGGTCAAAACGTGCGGCTTCCATCAGCCCTTCACTTAGGTCGGAGCGTGAATTGCATTTGCTAATTCCAATCGAAGATCCAAGGTTGGCGGGCTTGGCAAAGAAGGGATACGCACCCATCTTCTCGATTTTTTCGATGACAGCGCTCATATCACTTTCAATCTCATTCCGCAAAATTAGCAACGACTCAACAATTGGGATGCCATTCGCGCGCATTACGTCCTTGAATATTCCCTTATCCATGCCTACAGAAGAACCGACTACGCCTGCGCCCACGTAAGCCGAATCCGCCAGTTCGAATAGTCCCTGCATCGTGCCGTCTTCGCCAAAAGGACCGTGCAGGACAGGAAAGAATACATCCACCCCGGAGAGGATCGAAAGTTTAATCCCCATGCTCGAAGAGTTAATGAGATACAGAGAGTTGTGAGAGCCGGGTTCTGTTGGAGGAATAACTGAAGTGAGGTTGGAAAAATCATGCCTTTCAAATGCATCCAGCGTATTCGTACCATATAGCCAATTTCCATCCAAGGTAATACCAATTTGAATCACTTCATAGCGTTCTAAATCCAATGCGGCAAGCACGGAACGCGCGGACATAAGCGAGACATCATGTTCGCCGGACCGACCGCCAAATAGAATTGCAACACGAAGTTTCTTCAAATTACCATTCTCCTGCAAGTTCAACTTCCAACTCAAGTTCAATACCGTATTTTGTGAAAACGGTTTCCTGTGTCAATTTAATCAAGGCGCGAACATCTTCCGCCTTGGTCTCTCCATGATTTATAAAAAAATTACCGTGCTTCGTGCTGATCTCAGCGTTGCCGATGCGGACACCCTTGAGACCCGCAGCTTCGATTAAACGACCTGCTTTGTCACCCGCAGGGTTTTTGAACATGGATCCCATGCTCGCACCAGGCGGCTGTGCGGACTTTCGGCGCTCACTGAATTCATTGATTTTAGCAGACACTTCCTCTTTACTTGAATTTTTTAATCTCAACAACGCCGAAATAACAATTGCCTTAATTTCACCACGCTTCAAAATACTGGTACGATAACCATATTCCATTTGTTCAGGGGTTAATTTCTCACATCCGGTTTTAGTCAACACCTCGGTCCATATCAAATTTTTGGACAGTTCTCCGTCAAACGCACCTGCATTTCCATAGACAGCGCCTCCAACTGTACCAGGGATCGTAGCCGCCCACTCCAAACCGGCCAATCCTTTGGCTGCACAACGGTTTGCCAGATTACTAAAATTTACTCCTGCTTCACACCAAACAGTAGGCTGATCCCCACTATTGAAGATCACTTCCTTCGCCCGGTCCAAAATCACTACGCCACGCACACCTTTATCACTAACCAATACATTCGATCCACCACCTAAAATATAATAAGGCATATCGTAATCCCAGAGTACCTGTATAGCATCCATTAACTCAGTAGCAGTTTTGACCGTAACAAAAATATCCGCTTTACCGCCAATCCGCGCAGATGTGTATGGCGCAAGGGGGATATTCTCCTGCACTGCAGCACCAAACTTGAGACACAACACATCAATAAAGCGGGCGGGGGTCGTCATAATGATAACCTCCTCAATACTTCCGTACTGATCTGGTCAGCATCGCCGGCGGAAAGAACAAGAAGCACATCGCCTATGCGAAGATTTTTCAACAAATATTCAGTTGTATCTTGAATCGAACCACTGTAACGCACCGATGGATGGGGCATGGCGCTAACCACCTCGGCGGAGGAAAATTCCTGTTTTCCTTCACGTGAGGCATAAACTTCGGTAACGAGAACTTCATTCGCATCACCAAATGCACGGGAAAATTCAAAGAACAAAGCCTGCGTACGCGAGTAAGTATGAGGCTGCCAGACCGCCAAAATGCGGCGTCCAGGGTAACGAGCTTTTGCTCCTGCCAGAGTAGCGCGGATTTCTGTTGGATGGTGTGCATAATCGTCAATCACAATTACGCCATCGATCTCGCCGCGTACTTCGAAACGGCGGCCCGTGCCCGTAAACTGACTCAACACATCTGCCGCCTCTTGAAGCGGAAGCCCCAGCGCCGCGATCACAGACAATGTAGCAAGCGCATTACGGACATTATGCACACCAGGGACTTGCAAAGAGACATTTACCGCCGTCGCCGCTGCCGTACTCATATTGGTGGTCGCTGAAAAATCAAAGCCGCCGCGCTGATTTGGCTTTAGCGTCCGAGCTTGCATCCACTGCGGGCTGTTGATGGTCATCTCGCCTTGCACACTGTAGGAATTCACGTTCAATCCCTTGCGGCGCGCATAAGATAACAATGATACAGCGCCATCATCCTCTGCACAGACGATTAACGAGCCATCCACTGGGAGCAAGTCCACAAAAGACTGGAAGGCGGAGTACATATCTTCAAAAGTCGGGTAGCAATCAGGGTGATCATGCTCCAGATTGGTGACAACCGCAATATGCGGTTTGAGTCCCAAGAACATGCGGTCATATTCATCCGCTTCGATCACAAAGTAATTGCCTTTGCCCGCGCGTGCGTTTACCTTCAAATTATTTAGCGTTCCTCCCACAATGAAGGATGGATCACGCTCCATCGCGAACAACGTCCATGCGATCATGGCGGTGGTGGTGGTCTTGCCATGCGTACCAGCCACGGCAATACCCATCTTTTCCGCCATCAACTGACCTAAAAAGTCCGCGCGCTTGTAGACAGGGATGCCCTTCTGCAGAGCGGCTGTCACTTCAGGATTATCATCTGCAACGGCAGAGGAGCGAATGACCATGTCCGCTCCCGCTATGTTGAGCGGATGATGTCCGACGTAAACAGGCACGCCCTCTTTTTGCAGGTCAAGTGCAAATTGTGAAAGCGTGCGGTCAGAGCCTGTCACCTCATACCCGCTCTCTTTGAGCAGGCGTGCGATGGCAGAAAGCCCTGAACCTCCGATGCCGATAAAGTGAACGCATGTCATAGTTGTTTCTTCTGGAATGTAGAAGTTTGCTCCTTCTTTGCGAGAGCAAACAGTCACACTCCAAATTAATCCTAGATGTACACCACAATAATAAAGATAAGAATAATAATGACTGCGAAATAAATACCTGGTTCGCCAAGAAACCGTGGGGGCATGTATTTCATCATCACATCAATTGCCTGGGCTAGAGCAGGGTCTGTGGCACGAGTGATAATTTCTGGAAAGGGATAATTGGCCATATGATTGTAGAAAAGGACAGAACCTGCAATCAAATATCCATTAAAGCCACCTAAAACAGCACCGAACATTGCATCCTGCAAACGCTCACGCACTGCTTTGGATGCAAAGCGTGAGATGGATACGGTCTGATAGCCAAAATATACGAGCGCAATCAGAATCAGGGTGCGAATCCAAAACTGGGCACTGAGGGCATCCTGAGTCGGCTGGGCAGGGTCAACAAGGTCTCTCACAAGAGGAATGTATTTTTCAAGCAACAAATTTACTGCAAGAGCTGTAACTACGCTAAACGAGACCATCAACTCCTTTGCCCAACCCCTCATGGCTCCGATCACAGCAAAAAGCAGGACATACATCCAAAAGAGGTAAACAATGCTCATCATAGGGATTGCCCTCCCGCCAGTTCAAACAATTGACTGGCGATCACGGCTGCAGCACTTGGGTGTGATAATTTATTGGCTGCGGCATGCATGGCTTCGAGTTTATGTTTGTTTAGCAACAAATCCATCAGAACACTTAATAATTTATCGTCCAATAATTCATCCTGTAAAATAACAGCTGCATTTCGCTCGGTGAGGAAATCAGCGTTGACCTTTTGATAACGCCAGGCATAGGGATATGGCACCAACACGGCAGGGAGGCCAAACAATGGATATTCCCCCAATGTGGATGCACCCGCACGTGAGAGAACCAAATCGGCTGCAGCAAGCGCGGCTCCCATGTCATGTAGATATGGCATAATATGGTATCGGGATTTCAACTGCGCAGGAAGCTCCTGTGCAGTTCTCTTGACAACCTCCCAATCCAATGAACCTGTAATGTGAATAACTTGTGCAACTCCCAACAATTCAGCAAGATGCTTTAAGACCGCCATATTGATCGAGCGCGCGCCCTTGCTTCCACCAGTGACTAGCAAGGTGGGAGCTATGGATTCAAGCCCAAAGTAAGAAATGGCTTTATCCCGCGTCCAGCGTGAAAGATCGGAGCGAAGCGGATAACCAGCAAGAACAATTCGACCCGGGTGTTGAAAATACCTCTTCGATTCAGCAGCAGTCACTGTCACAATATCTGCAAAACGAGAAAGGAATTTAAGCGCGAGGCCGGGCTCAATATCAGGCACATACAAAGCGGTGGGAATATTCATTCCAGCGACAGCCATTGGCGCGGCGACAAAACCACCAGTAAAGAAAAGCACATTGGGCTTGAATTCGCGCAAAATTCGGCGCGAAGCCAGCACGCCACGAATAAGTTTCGCAACGTTGCCAGGAAGTGCGTGCAAGCCAACGCCGTGCACGCCCGCGGCAGGAATGGAACGAAACGGGATGCCCGCGCGCTTCACAAGTTCCTCTTCCATGCCGCCTTCACCGCCAACCCAGAGGACTTCACTTTTGGGTTGTTGACTGGTTAGTGCGCTGTGCACGGCGAGCGCGGGATACACCCCGCCGCCCGTCCCACCAGCGCAAATTAGCAACCGCACTATAAGACCTCCATTCATCATCTGAAATCGTACCTTCGCCTTTTTGGCGGGAAATATTAAAAAGGATACCCAGCGAAGCACAGGTAGCAACCATGTTGGACCCGCCCGCGCTGATAAACGGTAACGCATTGCCTGCAAATGGCAGAAGGCCAACCATCACCGCCATGTTCAACAACGCTTCAAATCCGATCCAAATTGCAACACCCGAAGCAAGCAGGGTGCCAAGCATATCAGGCGCGCGGCGTGCAATAACCAAACCGCGCCAAACGAGAAAACCATACAAACCAATCAACCCAACTGCCCCAAACCATCCAAGCTCTTCGACAACCACCGCAAAGACGCTATCGGTTGGCGGCACAGGCAAACCGGTGAGTTTGGACTGCGACTGCCCCAGTCCCACACCAAACCATCCGCCGCTGACAATTGCCTCAAAAGAACGGCGCACGTGATATGAAGCCTGCAATGGGTCCTTGATTCCCGCCATAAAATCGGCAACGCGCTGTTGACCCGTCAAACTGATGGATGAGACAAACCAGGCTGCAATAACGGCAATCACAAGAAGCCCGCCGATCTGCTTTAAATCACCCCCAGCAAGAAAAAAGAGTAGTCCGCCAAGAATCAACACGGTGGCGGCCGCACTTAGATCAGGCTGTTGGTAAATCAAACCGCCGATTATGCCCAGGATCACACCCAATGGAATCAATCCGAGAGAAACATCGTGCAGCTGTTCGCGTTTGGCATACAGCCAAATGCTGATATACAAGATCGAAACCAGTTTTGCCAGTTCCGAAGGCTGAATTGACCCGCCCATGATTGCGCGTTTCGCACCAAAGCGGATGCCGTTCATTAACAATACGGTAATCAACAGGATGATGGTAATTGCCATAATGGGCACAACTAATTGGCGCCAGTGGTGATAATCAAAGAATGCAAGAATAACCGCAATAACAATACCCAGTCCAAGCCAGGTAAGCTGACGGTTAAACATGTACATCGCATCGTCATAAGCACCAAGAGAGAAATCCCATGAAGCAGAGTACAACATGGCAAGCCCAAAAACAGTCAACGTCACAACGACAACAAGCAGAGGCATGTCAAAACCGCGGAAAATCCCGGCGCCATTGTTCGAAGTATAAGTTCGTTCTTTTACGAAAGTTCCAGTACCCATTTTCTAAAGGTTTCTCCTCTCTCTTCAAAATCCTTGAACTCGTCATAACTAGTACCGCCCGGCGAAAACAAGACGACATCCCCAGCGGAGGCGACTTCGGCGGCGGCTGTGACTGCCTCTTTGAGATTGCCAGCGCGACGAACGTCAACCCCTGCTCCGCCGACAGCGGATACGGCTTTCTGAATCAGTTCCGCCGCCTCGCCAAAAACCACCACATGATCCACGCGCTGATGAATCAGCTTCGCGATTCCATCCCAAGGCAGGTCCTTGTCACGTCCGCCGAGCATTAACACAATCGGTTCAGTAGTAAACGCATTAATATCTGCCATACTTCGTTCTGGCGCAGTCGCAATCGAGCCGTTGTACCAGCGCACACCGCGCAACTCACGGACAAATTCCAGTCTGTGTGCCACACCTCGAAAGTCTTCAACCGCCTCAAGCATGTCATCCAGCTTGAATCCAGCCGCGTGACCGATGGTGAATGCGGCAAGCACGTTCGCCACATTATGGGCACCGGGCAATTTGATTTTTTCACGCGCCATCAAAGGCAGGTATGCATTGCCGTCACGCAAACTTAATAAACCATCATGAAAATAAGCACCATTGAGGTCATCAGTCAGGGTATTCAGACTGAAGGTAAGCAGCTTGCCTTTAACCTGATTGCGTAAATTCCAAGCACCTTTATCATCATGGCTAAGGATGGCGGTATCTTTTTCTGTTTGAAATTCCAAAATACGTGCTTTGGCATCGGTATATGCCTCCATCGTACCGTGACGATCCAAATGATTCGGCGTGATATTGAGAACAGCAGAGATGTTCGGTGAGATGGTCATCTGCTCCAATTGGAAGGATGAAATCTCGATAATGGAAAGGTCGTCGGCGTTCATTTGGTCAACATAATTTATTAACGGATCGCCAATATTGCCGCCAATAAATGCACTTTGCTTGGTGTGCGTTTTGAAGTGCTGCTTTGCCATTTCGCCTACCAGCGTCGTTGTTGTTGTTTTACCTGCGGAGCCGGTAATACCAATGGTCTTGCAGGGAGCGACTTCCAAGAAAATTTGAGTATCGTTGGAAAGCAGAATACCCCGTTTGACAGCTTCCTGCACAATGGGTAGAGTCAACGGAATGCCGCCTGAAAGACAAAGCACATCCACACCATCCAACAACTCGATTGGATGCCCACCTGCAGCCCATTCCACATTCGTATCTGCAAGCAAGTCACGGGCGGAAGCGAGTTGTTCCATACTACGCAAATCACTCAAAATCACATGCGAGCCGTGACGGGATAGCCAACGGGCAAGGGCAATCCCTTGCCTCGCTGCTCCGAGGATGAGCGTGTGGGTGTTGTTCCAATTGGTCATAATAATTTTTTCTCTTTTGGGGAGTAAGATTCCCAAGAGAGGAATTTACACCTGTGACAATCCTATTCCAATCAATGCAGCCATTAAGCCGATAAGCCAGAAACGCTGCACAACTTGGGTTTCGCTCCAGCCAAGTAATTCAAAATGCAAATGGATGGGTGCCATTTTGAAAAAACGCTTGCCCTTTGTCATTTTAAAATAGCCAATTTGAATTACGACACTTAACATTTCGCTGAGCGGAATAATACCAATTACCAAAAGCATGGGCCACTGCCCCGTTAACAGGGCAACAATGGCCAACACTGCGCCAAGCGACAACGAACCCGTGTCACCCATAAATAATTCAGCGGGGTGGACGTTAAACCACAAAAATCCAAAGAGCGCACCGACAAGGATAAAACAAAAGCGTGCTAGATAAATCTGCTCCTGAACCAAAGCAATGCCGCCAAAAGCAGCGATGGCGGTGGCGGCAATTAATCCTGCCAGGCCATCGAGTCCATCCGTAAAGTTGATGGCATTTGATTCCGCAACGATTATGAAAGCCGCAATTGGGACATATAACCAGCCGAGTTCGATCTCAAAGAATAATCCCGGAAAATACAAATCGGGCACATCCATCATGTATTTCAAAATATAGGCTGTCACAAGCGCAAGGATCACCTGAAAGGCAAACTTCGTGCGGGCGCGCATTCCATCGCCCTTGCGTTTACCCCGAATACCCTCCCAGTCATCTACTGCACCGAGCACAGCGTAACCAAACATGACAGCCATCGGCACCAACACTGAGCGCCCCACCCCGCTGGTGGTCAATCCAATCAACGCCACGGCATTGAGCAATCCGCTAAACAACAAAACAGGCAGGATAAACATCACGCCACCCATCGTGGGCGTTCCCATCTTTACTCCGTGATGACCGGGTTCTTCCACACGAATGATCTTGCCGATCTTGTAATGCCTCAATATTCGAAGCAAGGGGCCGCCCCAAATGGCAGTCATCAAAAAGGTGAGACCTGCAAGGCTAAGTGATAGAGCAATCTGTCTCACGATTGAATCTCCAGTGCGGCAGTGATACGATCCATACGAAGACCGCGCGAGCCTTTAATCAGCACAGCATCGGTTGAAGAAAGGTTTTTATTCAACCAGTCCATGATTGGCTCGGGTTGCTCAAACTCCAAAATCTGTGAAGACTTCATGCCAGCGCGACGGGCAGCGGCGGCGATCATGCGCGCGCGCGGACCCAGGGTCAAAAGAAGTTTTGCCACTTGCGCGGCACGCATCCCAACCATTTCATGCCCCTGCTTCTCATAGGGACCCAGTTCAAGCATGTCACCCAAGACAGCAATCTTACGTCCGTCCAGTTCATCCAGCAGGTTGAGCGCAGCAAGCACGGACTCCGGCGAAGCATTGTACGTGTCATCCAGAATTAGCGCACCTGAGCTCGTGCGAACTGCCGCCAGATGCAATTGCGCTCGCCCATGAGAGAAACCTTCAAAGATTTCCTGCCAGGTCAACCCGTCGTTTAGGGCAACTGCGGCAGCCCGCAAAGCCGTGTGAACCGAGTGACGTCCAATCATTGGCACGTGGGAATGGATCGTCTCTCCCTGATAATGCAGGCGGAAGCGAATACCGTCCAAACCCAATCCTTCTATCTCGTCAGCCCATAAGTCGGCTTCGTGTGAAAGCCCGTAAAAGAAGACACGGGCTTTGGTCTTCTCTTCCATCCTGCGAACCCAGGGATCGTCGAAGTTCAAAATGGCAACCCCGTCAACAGGCAGCGCCTGAATCAGCTCGCTTTTGCCACGTGCAATAGCTTCCTGTGACCCGGCGCGTTCAGCATGGACAGTACCAATATTTGTCACCACACCAATGTGCGGCTGGGCAATATCACACAGAAATTGAATTTCGCCGGGGATATAAAATCCCATTTCCAAAACAGCGCGCTCATAACCCGGGTCAAGTTTCAACATGGTAAGTGGCAAACCGATTTCGTTATTTAAATTGCCGGGGCTGCGCAGTGTGCGATAGCGTATACCAAGCACCTCAGCAACCATTTCCTTTGTGGTTGATTTTCCCACACTGCCAGTAATCCCGATCACACGTAAATTTAATTTTCGTCGCCAGAATCGCGCAATCTGTTGCAGAGCAGAAATTGTGTTATCCACACGCAGACAGAGAGGCGAGGAAAGGTCAAGAGTAGATTCAGCCAGTCCAGCACGCAGGTCAAGGGTATGAAATGCAGGAGTTTCTTTCTGGGTTAAAGCAAAAGTCGCCCCCCTCTCAAATGCTTCGGCAATGAAATCATGCCCATCAACTTTTTCACCGGGAATCGCGACAAAGAGTGCTGAGGGAATTACCTGTCGCGAGTCAATGACCGCTTCCTTGATGAGCGCTGTCGCGTTCGGAATGCGAACTGAATCGCGGGTAATGGCTTCGAGAACATCTGCTAGTGTGAGCATATTATTTTGCCACAACCTGCTGCCGAATGTAATCGGGAGGGATATCCAAAAGAACGACGGTTTTCTCCGCCATTTCTCCAAAAACAGGGGCAGCGGTTTCAGAGCCCCAAATGGATGCGGAGGGACGTTCGAGCCAAACATAGATCATAAACTGTGGATCATCCGCAGGTCCCCAGCCAATAAAGGAGGCATTGGTCTGCGTGCTGTCATAAAACCCACCCACCGGAATTTGTGCAGTACCTGTTTTACCGGCAACACGATAACCAGGAAGGAGGGCAAGTGAGCCTTCGGATTCAAGAGATACAACCAACATGTCCGACAGTGTATCTGCGGTCTGCTCAGAGATGGGTGAACCACCGAACTGAGCGGGAACGTTATATTGGCGTCCATCACGTACCATGGCATGAAGCGCGTGCGGTGTGACGGTGCGTCCGTGATTGGCAATTGCAGATGCCGCCATCATGATCTGCATCGGCGTGGCAGATAAACCCTGGCCAAAGGAATTCGTGCCAAGGTCAACAGGATACCAATCCTCATCGCCAGGCAACTTCAACCTGCCTGCCGCTTCCCCTGCTAGATCTACACCTGTGAGATGTCCAAAACCAAACCCATCCATGTAACCGTAAAAAGTTCCAGCCCCCATTTGTGTGGAAATGGTGGCCATACAAACATTAAGCGAGTGCTGCAAACAACCGGTCATATCCTGTAACCCCCACGGCTCCTGGTTCCAATTTTGGATGGTTGCACCGCCAACAAGGATTGCTCCAGTGTCAAGATAGGTTGTTCCAGGTGTAACTGTTCCGCTATCCAGTGCAGCCGCCATGGTAAGAATCTTTGTCACAGAACCCGGCTCGTATGGCATGGAGATGGCAGAATTGAATTCACTGGCATTGTCATAGATCGTGCCGTAATTCCAAAATTGATTCAGATCCATGCGTGGAGTGACTGCCATCGCAAGTAATTCCCCATCACGAGGATCCATGATAACAATTGTGCCGCCATCTGCACCATAGGTATCAAGCGCCTCATCCAATATTTGTTCGGCAGCTGCCTGCAGGTCACGGTTAATAGTGAGTACCAACGTGGTACCATTCATCACACGCGGAATTTCAAACGCTTTGTTCGGGTCAGTGGGGACAAATGCCTGCACGGGACTGCCCGCCAGCAAAATGTCATATTTTTCTTCGACTCCAAAGTAACCACGTCCCTCACGACTGACAAATCCGATTACATTGGAAGCAAGAGAATTCTCGGGGTAACTGCGCTGCGGATGCGATTTAAATTCCAAACCAGTCAAGCTGCCCAACACACCTTCTTCAGCGTTATCCTGTAAAGACTTTTTCAACTCTTGAAGCCTGACTGCAGGTTCCACTTCAACAAAATCTGAAAGTACCACATAATAGATGCCTTCAGAAGGATTTTCAATGGCATCAATAACCTGGGCATAATCCATGCCCAGTTCCAGGCTGACGGCAGAGGCAATAGCGTGGGAGTCTTTCACAATGTTCAAATCCACGCCGATCTCATACACAGATTTGTTCCCCGCAAGCAGGTGACCATTTCGGTCATATATCTCACCCCGATCCGGATAAAACGTCTGCAATTCGTAGGCATAAACAGAAGCCTGCTGACGGAAGAAGGCAGCCTCCGGGCTGTTTTGTATGCGGGTCATTTGCACAACAATGGCCAACGCGATCAGCCCCAAGGCGCCAGACAATACCTGTATGCGGCGCGCATATTGCAACCTCATTGTATACCCCGCACAGAATTTATAATTTTTTTGTCCATCCAATCCAATAACGATTCATTGTATTCCGGCGGGATAGTCAAAGCGCTCAATTGCAAAAGAGGCACAGAAGAGAGAATGTCTGGCTCAAGTATCAAGTAGCCCGGTACAACCAGGTATTCCGTTTCCTCAGATTTCATCGGTCGAAAACCAATCTCAAGCGCGCGTTGTTCCATTACACGCGCTGAAGTCAACAAGGCTAGCTTGGTTTGCAGGTCAGCACTTACCTGTTGGTTATCTGAAATAGAAACTGTCAGGTCTTGTATCTCGCGCCCAGTAATTGCGGCTTGGGAAGTCACATCCAGGTAAATTGTGGCAACCATCGCCAACACAACCACCACAAGTAATGCGTTCCCAATCCACTGACGCTGAATGCGCCAGGGAGCAATTTTATAAGCATGTACAAGGTGGTCAACATTTTGTATATTCATAGCTTTTCTACAATTCTAAGTTTTGCGCTTCGCGCTCTTGGGTTATCCTTTATTTCTTCATCTGAGGCCACAATCGGCTTTTTATTTATGATTTTTACGACAGCCTTACGTTCCTTTTCATAAATTCCTTCATAAGGCGGATTAAAGAGGTCTTTGCTTTGTTCGCGGAAGAAATCCTTAACAATACGATCTTCCAGCGAGTGGAATGAGATGACTGCAAGCCGCCCGCCCGGCCTCAGGCAGGTTACTGCTTGAGGAAGCACACTTTCCACAGATGCAAGCTCCTCATTGACGACAATTCGCAATGCTTGAAAAGTTTGCGTGGCTGGGTGGACGCGGGAGCCGCGCCGGGGGGATGCTTTTTCAATAACCGCAGCCAGTTCGCAGGTGGTACGAAGCGGTCTGCTAATCACGATGGCTCTTGCGATCTTTCTTGAGTCGCGGTCTTCACCGTAACGGAAGATCAAATCTGCGAGGTCTTTTTCATCAAAGGTGTTGACAATATCTTCTGCACTCTGAAATGCCTGTGGTCCAAATCGCATATCCAGCGGACCATCCTGCATAAATGAGAAACCACGGCTGGCGTTGTCAAACTGCATTGACGATGCGCCAAGGTCAAGCATGATGCCATCCACTTCATTCCAGTGCAAAGAAGCAAGTTGCTTTGTGATGGTGGTGTAGGAGGCCTGCACGAGATGTGTGCGCCCTTCGTAAGGAGCCAAAGTCTCACGAGAAAGCGCCAACGCCTTTGGGTCTACATCCAGACCCAACAGAAGCCCATCAGGCATGCAAGCCTCCAGTATCCCGCGAGCGTGACCACCCGCGCCCAGAGTGCCATCCACATAATGACCACCACATTGGGGTTGCAGTGCGTGTATAATCTCTTTGTAAAGTACAGGTACATGATTCATAATATTGTTGCGACTTCAGTCGATTGGCAGACTACCCGCAGGGTACTCTGCGAAGTTGTTACTACGGTTTACTCTTCGACAGGTCCAGCGCAGAAAATCGCTGGGTGTTGGCTTCGGTATCCTGCAACTGTGCCATTTGCTCGCTCCAAAGGGTGGGCGTCCACACTTCAAAATACTCGCCCTGTCCCGCAACAACCAGTTCGCCATTTTCGATGCCAAGGAAGGTACGCAAGTTTTGCGGCACAAGAATACGTCCAATTTTGTCTACTTCAACAGAGTAAGCGTTTGACAGAATCAAACGACGCAGGAGCCGTGCGATTGGATCGGCAAGGTTCATGACTTCAATACGTTCATAAACCTGTTTGAAGTAGGATTCGGTCATCACCATCAGGCATTTATCAAAACCTTGTGTGATGAATGCACCGCCTGCCAACAAATCACGAAAGCGCGCCGGAATCATAAGGCGTCCCTTTTCGTCAAGATTGTGTTGGAACTGGCCTAAGAACATTTGTACTTTTATCCTTTTTATGCGACAGACGTTCGGTGCCCGTCGCCTTACTACCACTTTCTACCACTTGTTACCACATTATACTGGCTTATGAAGAAAAATCAAGTTAATAAATTGGTCATTTTATAGCCATCTTAAGTACTACTGATTTCCAACTTCAAAGAGAACGAAGGAAAAACACTGTGCAAACACCCCCCACCTACACCCTGCTTGAAGCAAAAAACTGGCGGGAATATGAACTCCTCGATTCAGGCGAAGGTCAAAAACTCGAACGATTCGGCAAATATATTTTTGCACGTCCTGAATCACAAGTCATGTGGAGCCGCGCCCTCTCACAAAAGGACTGGGATGAAGCACACGCGACCTTTCAACCAACCCAGGAAGAAAGCGGCGGACATTGGATCGAAAAAAAGAAATTGCCCGAAAAGTGGGAAATGGCATATCCGCTGCCAAAAATCGGCGAACTAAAATTCGAGGTGATGACCACTCCCGGACGACACTTGGGTGTCTTTCCTGAAGTCGCGTCACACTGGGATTTTATGGCCGATCTAATTCAAAAAGAGAGGCGTCCTGTTAGAGTCCTCAATCTGTTTGGCTATACAGGGCTGGCATCTCTTGCCGCCGCCGCCGCTGGCGCCCAAGTGACTCACGTGGATGCCTCCAAAAAATCAGTAACTTGGGCTCGTGACAATCAAATCTTGTCGGGCTTGAGCGAAAAGCCCATTCGCTGGATTGTTGAGGATGCGGTCAAATACATGCAACGCGAGGAAAAGCGCGGCGTGAAGTACGACGGCATTATCCTCGACCCACCTAAATTTGGGCGCGGACCCAAAGGTGAGGTATGGGAAGTGTACAAATCCCTGCCAGGATTATTTGAAACCTGCCGTGCATGTCTGAGCGATAATCCGCTTTTTGTTATTGCCACCCTGTATGCAGTGCGCGCCTCTGCCATCCATGTGGCACAAACACTGGGCGAGATGATGAAAAAATATAATGGCAATATGGACAGCGGTGAGTTGGTTACCCGTGAGACAAGCGCCAACCGCCTGCTTTCGCAGGCGGTATATGCGAGATGGTCCAAAGGATAATTAAGTACAACTCCCCACTCATTTTGAAGATCAGAACACCGATTGCGGATGCACGGGAAAGCAAATCTTGACCCGACAAACATGCATCTAAACTCTTGGATTACCAACAGCGTCTCTATTGAAGACACTTGAACATCAACGGCAAAAACTGATTGATGTATTTCAAGATTCAAAGAATGCACAGGCTGATTTATCAAACAGAACATTCCGACCAGGAGCGGTGGTTCTTTCAAATTCGTTTGCAACAACATAAACACCCCCAATCAAACAATGGCAAAAAGATTTGACTGCCATTGCAGGAAGAGCAAAAACTTTAAAAAAAACTGATCAGCTGCACATGAAAATTGATCGACTGATAATTGATCGTAAAATTATTTAAAAATGAGACGATAATCACGCACACCGCCCCCACCGCCAATATTTTTTCTTATCCGCAAGATAGAGGGGGCCTGAAAAAAGAAAAATATTTTTATCGGCATATATCAGAGCCCCCAAAAGGCCATGGTAATTATTTGAATTGGCAACAATTCTATATCAGATTCTCTTCCCCAAATGCGATGACAACAATATGCTGATTCAAAAATTTTGGAGATTCGTGTTCAGCAGGAGTCACCTGCCCCAACGTATACCCACCTGCAATGGGAATTTTTGTCCCTAAAATCTCCTGAATAGCGGTTACTTCCACACCATCTTGCGCCTTAAGCAGCAATTGCCAGGCAATATCCACAAGGACGAGGGCAAATACCGGTTTTGCACTACCCAGTTGTATGAGGGCTTGTTGTGCAGCACTTCGTGCTGCACGTTCACAGGCAATACGGCTTCCCACCAATAAATAGGCATCAATGCCATCGCGGATTGTGGCGTTCATGCGAAAACTCCCATCAGCCTCCACACGAATGAGGGACCGAACGATCAGATCTTCGCCCTGCTCCAAACCAAGCGGATAAAGACGAGAAAGATAATTCAATGGAGGGAATGCCCAATCACGGGCAGGATATCCAAAAAGATTTGCGTAGGCTTCGGAAGCAGGACGTCCGTCCAATGTACGCAGCCAAAAACCCCGTGAACGAGTCACTCGAAATTGCTTGCCAACTTGATCCCAGCCATGGTCATACCCAATGCCAATTTTTAAATTGCCACGCAAAAAAGCCGCAGCCAAACCACCAGCGCCGGTTTGGCTCCCTGCCATTTGATACGTATTACCGGTATGCAGGTCACCGCTTGAAAGTCCGCCTATCACATCCAGGCTGGGGGAGAGCATGTTACAGAATTGCTCGGCATCCCCATTAAACCCATCTGCGAAAAACAACAGGGATTGATGCTCCTCACGTGCCACGGCATGTTGCATTACCTTCGTACCAGTTTCACGGCCTGATTGTGCATAGCCCGGGTACCAAAGCACATCCGCTTGAAAATCGCCACTTAGCAAAGCCACAATTACAGAATGCGGATGAAATCCTTCATGTGTCAGACCGGCAGGAGAAGCAAAACCAAGCACAGGAACATCACCCAACAAACTGGTTACGCCATTCAATACTTCACGTGCCTGATATTGATGTGACGAAATCACAATCGCAAAACTCGGTGCGTTTGCGCCAATCCGATTCAAAGCCTGGTGAGCAGCTTGCAAGCCAGCTTCACGCCCATCAAGCGCCTGCGCAGATCCCACGGATGCAATCAATGTCATAATGCCTCGCTACTCTTCCGCAACTGGGATCGTAAAGTGAAAATTGGTACCTTTACGGTATTCACTCTCAAACCAGATCTTGCCGCCCTGCATTTCCACCAAACCCTTCGTAATATTCAAACCCAACCCGGTGCCAGGGGCTTCACGAGCCTTGGGATCGTCTGAACGGAAAAATTTCTGGAACATCCTTTGCTGGTCTTCCGGGGTCAGGCCAATTCCATTGTCTTTGACCCATATATGCACAACGCGCGCCGCACCTTGTGCGTCCCATTGATTTGCAACTTCCTCCACCCCCAATTGAATAATTCCGCCTTCCGGCGTGTACTTACACGCATTACTGACCAGGTTGATAAGAACCTGCCCAACACGAACACGGTCTGCCCACATATGAGATATTTTCTCAGGCATAATAAGTTCAAGGGTTTGTTTCCTGTCATCAACCTGGCGTTTAAGTGAGCGAGCAACCTCATCTACCAGGTCTGGCGCACTGGTCGCCTTATATTCAAGGCGCAAACGTCCTGCTTCGATCTTGGCATTATCATTAAGATCCGATACTAAAGTGGACATACGCTCTACATTGGATTTAATAGTGTTCAGGAAACTGGTCTGCATTTCATTGATCTGACCCACTGCACCACCTGCCAACAATTCAGTATAGCCCTTGATGGAAGTCATTGGGTTCTTTAACTCATGCGCCACAAATGAAACAAAATCGCTCTTGGCAATATTGGCGCGTTGCACTTCACCAAAAAGTTGCGCATTGGAGATGGCAATGGCTGCATGGTCTGTAAGGCGAGTCAGAAAATCAATATCCACTTGAGAATCGCTTAAGCTCTCCAAATGAAGCAAACCAACAACAATCGTCTCACGACGAATCGGAATAATCAACTGGGTATGTGCACTGGGGAGCAGTTTTTCATTGGTCTCGGCGACATTCGAAAATTGTGGCTTACCATTTTCCACAGAGAGAAGCATCGCTGGTAATTCCAAGTTCATGGTCTGGTCGGGAAGATTTACTATACGTTCATCAAAACCCTGGTGCGCCATCACACGCAATTTCCCTTCCTCCAACATGCCAATCAATCCTGCTTCCGCGTTAGATTGACGCAATGCCCAATCCAGGGTGATGCGCATAGCACGATCCATCTCAAGGCTGGCATTCAACTCGCGGTCAATTCTCTGCATCACCGAAAGTTCTTCCACACGAGTAGCCAGTTCCTGGTCAGTTAGCATGAACAGGCGTGTATTTTCAATAGCAACTGCAGCCTGGCCCGCAAAGGCAGTCAATAATTCCTGATCACCCGCAACAAATGGAAGTCCGTCACGGCGATTGATAACTTCCAACACACCCGTAACATGATCTTTGGACTGTAGAGGAACCGCCATTAGCGAACGGCTTTTAAAACCAGTCTGTTCATCTACGCCACTAAATCTTTTTGAGGAAGTGCGTTGCTCTTCGTTTTCGATCACGGGTCGACGCGTTTGCACAGCTCGTCCAACAATCCCGGTACCCGCCGGCAAACGTTGGCCGATCAGGTTCACAGCTACAGGTCCAACTGTAACCTTAAAAACCAACTCCTTTGTTTGTTCGTCCACAAGCAATAAACTGCCAGCCTCACAATTCAAAATGCCAACGGCATTCTCCAGAATATTTTGAAGTAACGGGTCGAGTTCAAGCGTTGAAGTCAATTGCCGCGTAATTTCATTCAGGGTGGAAAGTTGCCTTGCGCGTTGTTGTGTTTCCTGAAGCAGGCGGGCTTTTACAATTGCACCTGCAGTCTGATCCGCAATGGCATGCAATAAACCAAGTTGCCCACGTGTATATGCCGTAGCGCCATCACTACTGCCAACGCTCAAGGCCCCAATAGACTGCGCACCTGCATTAAGCGGCACACCCATCCACGCAAAAACATTTTCCAAAACAGGGGTGAGATTACGCGCCTGACACTCACGGACATAATCCTGTGTCATAAGTTGGCGACTCTTCTGGATCACTTCCGGGCTAAGCCCTGTACTCACCGAAAATGGCAGGTTCTCGCGTTCTGGAATCCGCTCATTATTCTCGAGACAGAATCCATAATAGTAGTAGTCACTGGTTTCATCATACAGGGTGATGTGAAAATGTGAGGTCGGAATGATCTGCGCCGTTTGAGCATATATCAGTTCAAGCACATCATCAAACGTCAAGGTAACGTTCACACCCTGAGAAACACGGGTTAGTGCGTTCATTTCCTGAATCTGGCGTTCCAAGTGGGCTACTGTTTGCAGACGTTCAATGGCAATGGATGCCTGATCACAAATATTTTCAAGAAATTGCAGGTCGCGCGGTGTGTAAGGTTGTCCAGATAAACGTGAACCCAAAGCAAGCCAGCCATTTACACGTTGTTTGCCTGGTAAAACTATGAACAAACGCGCACCAAGCAATGCAAGTCGTGATTGTTCAGCCTGCAAGGAAAGTGGTAATACAGCTGTGTTATCCAAATATAACGGTAGGCGCTCGGTTTCAAAATACCGTGCAAATGGACTCGTTGCCATAAATCGAATGTCGCTTGTCGGGCGGTGGTCATCACCAGACAGGGCAGAGAAAAAGTCGTTGAGCGTATCGTATGTATAAATGTGAATTCTGTTTGGGGTCAGGGTGGAAGCGATCTGTTGCCGCAGGATCACACCAATTGTATGAAGATCCAAGGCAGAGGTAAGTTTATGGGAAAAATCCTGAAGCTGCTCTGCATAGGCACGCTCACCACGAAAGAAAAGGCTGTCCACAAGAATTTGCAGCTTTGTGCGAATTGGTTCAAGCAGAACAACAAGCAAAAGAATGAATCCGCCAACCACATAGGCATTATTCGCAGGCAATTTTGAATTAAAGATCAGGCTTAAACCCAAAATTGGAAGAGCATACCCCCCCACTACCAGGACAGTCAACAGAACGTACATCATCCCGCGCCTCGCAACATCATCAGCACGAAGGAATCTGAAGCGAAGGATGGTATAGCCAATCACCAGGGGGAAAAACGCAAGCGGCAAAAACAGGTAGGGTGAAAAATTGATGGGTTGAAATGCGCCCAAACCAAGCCAGACTACCAACGGCATAAAAGAAAACAATGTACCAATCAGAATGGTGCGTGATTGCGTCTTGACCACAGGCGATTGAGCATAGATCGCATGGTACAAATTCATGAAAATATAAATCACCGCACTAAATGCGATAAAGGCATAAATATATTGCCACCTGCTAATATAGGCTGTAGGCTGGTCAAAATTGAACAATGTTGGATTAGCAGCTAAGAATAGAACAATACCAAATTCAAATCCGATCCAGCGCAAGTATGGATGGTTGATGGCAAAATGCGGTTCAAGTGGAAATGTGAAGGCCAGGTCAATCAATGCACCTGCCGCAATAGCAGCAGCGGCAGTCCAGATAATGGTAAATTCATGCGTTGTAACCAGGTTAAAATATGAGCCGGTAACAATGGCAAGAGAAGATGTAAAGAGGGAGAAAGCACGTCCTGCAGGTTCATTGCGGCGCAAACCAAATATCCACAAGCTGGCGGCGAGAAAAATTACACTTAGAATTGTAGGTATGACAAAATAAATTGTCCGGCTTTCCGATGGAAAATTGTATAGTGTAACCGTCAATTTGCGCTCATCCCCACTCTTTGCACGCACGCTAATTTCGATATTTTCACCGGCAAAACGATTATGAAGAATGGCGCGAATATCATTTGCGTTTTTTACTGAAATCCCGTTAATGGCAACCAATTGATCGCCGATCACGACCTGATCAAATAACGCCCAAGCAGGCATGGAGGCACTGGGTCCCGTACCATTGAAAACCAACGTATGCTCATAAAGCGCACCTAAAAAGCGCTGTGAAAGCCAGCGATTTGCCAGCACTAACCCAATAAAGAACAGAATAATCGCAATCGCCTGATACGCAAACACCCCCCATTGCAGGGCTTGATTGATAAGGACTTTTGACTTTTGTAAATTGAGTTGCACATTGTTTTGCAAATTGTTTGCAATCATAATGCACGAATTTTACTCTACAACGCCATCCTAAGTGCATGGTACTTTCATAACAAAGATGTGGGTATCACAAAATCAAAAAATAATCGTCCGGACAAAAAATAATTTTACCGCCCCCCCAATGCTTACCTTGGCAGGCAGTGCCAGGAAAAAGTCTAAAGATTATCCTCCGTAACAGTCTGCATTGAAATAACCTAATTACGAAGAAGAAAAACAGGGCAATAAAAAAAGTCCAGCAACTCATGCTGCTGGACTCCAGACATAACATTTGAAAAACTAAATATCCAAATTCCTTACACTTTTAGCATGGGTCTGTATGAATTTCTTACGTGGATCCACCGCATCTCCCATCAACATATCGAAGGTTCGGTCGGATTCAGCAGCGTCGTCCACGGTCACAAGGAGCAAGGTGCGGTTGGTGGGATTCATGGTTGTTTCCCACAATTGCTCCGGGTTCATTTCGCCAAGACCTTTATAACGCTGAATCCCTACTTTATCGTTGCCGATGTCTTTTACGTACTTGTCTTTTTCTTTGTCACTATACGCATACTTGACTTGATTTTTGTACGCGACACGATATAAAGGAGGTTGTGCAATATATAAATGACCATCATCGATCAATTGCGGCATATAGCGGAAGAAGAAAGTGAGAAGCAAGGTGCGGATGTGGCTGCCGTCCACATCTGCGTCGGTCATGATAATGACACGCCCATAGCGCAACCCTTCAAGGTCAAAGTTATCACCAACACCCGTGCCAAGCGCTGAGATGAGCGACCTAACTTCATTGTTGCCTAAAATCTTATCAAGACGGGCACGCTCAGTATTCAAGATCTTACCGCGCAATGGAAGGATTGCCTGAAAATGGCGATCACGCCCCTGCTTGGCTGAGCCACCAGCTGAGTCACCTTCCACGATATAAAGTTCAGTTTTGGACGAATCTCGTTCCGAGCAATCTGCCAGTTTACCGGGCAGGGTTAACGACTCAAGTGCAGACTTGCGAATGACAAGATCTCGCGCTTTACGCGCAGCATCACGTGCACGGGCAGAGGTGAGGCACTTGGAAATGATCGCCTTGGCTGCCTGCGGATTCTCATCAAGGAAGGTGCTAAACGCTTCGCCAACCACCTGGGTTACATAGGTCTGCGCTTCAGGATTCATCAACTTAACTTTTGTTTGCGATTCGAATTGCGGATCGGGATGTTTGACAGAGACAATTGCCGTCAAGCCTTCGCGTGTATCATCACCAGAAAAGTTAGGGTCGGCATCTTTAAGCAGACCATTCTTTCGGGCATAGTCATTGATCACGCGTGTCAAGGATGAACGCAAGCCTGTCAGGTGTGTACCACCATCAATGGTATTGATCGTGTTTGCAAAGGAGTAAACTGATTCTGTATAGGAGTCAGTATATTGTATGGCAGCTTCGATGCCTATATTTTCAATTTCCTTTTCAACATGGACAACAGGGTGAAGCCCTTCACGATTACGATTGAGATAACGGACAAACGCAGTAATACCGCCCTCAAAATAAAAAGTCATCTCACGGTCGGAGCGTTCATCAATAAATTTTATGGTTACGCCGCGTGTTACAAAGGACATTTCACGCAGACGTTGAACCAGCGTATCGAAACGGAAATCAATATCTTCCGTGAAAATCTGCTTGTCAAATTTGAAACTCTGCTTGGTGCCTGTCTCGTCCTTTACCTTGCCGATCTGTTTGATGGCGCCTTGCGGCACACCACGCTTATATTCCTGCCGCCAAATCTTATTATCACGCTTGATCTCAGTGGTCATCCATTCAGAAAGGGCGTTCACGGCACTAACGCCAACACCATGCAAACCACCGGAGACCTTGTAGCCTCCGCCGCCAAATTTTCCACCCGCGCCGATCACAGTCATCACCACGTCCAGGGTCTCCATCGGCTTACCGTTGGCATCCTTTTTAGTGGGATGTGGACCGACTGGGATGCCGCGCCCATTATCCTCAATAGTTACACTGCTATCAGGATGTATGGTGATATTGATGGCAGTACAAACACCGGCAAGCGCTTCGTCTATTGCATTGTCCACCACTTCATAAACAAGGTGATGTAAAGCCTTAATGTCCGTACCGCCCACATACATACCGGGGCGTTTACGTACATGCTCAATACCTTCCAGGGCTTGAATGGAACTTACATCATAATTAATTTGATTCTCTTTTTCAGCCATAAAAACCTCCAACAATCACTATATATCTCTGGAGTGCAATACCTTAAGCTATTGCACTCAGCAAAAAATCCTGTCTCTTCTACGTTATGCCCGTTTAAGCTGATTCAATTTCAGACGTTCCATCATATCTTGTAACCAGATGTTCATATCGCGATAATAAACGAAACTGGAAGCCAACAGGGATGTGGAGACAAATGAATGCCCCAGAATGCCAACAAGCGTCATCCATGAATCTTCTGGAGGAATATTCCAGAGGAAGTTCAAACCGAATGTCAGTAGGAACATCGTCAGTACAAATAAACTGCTAGTGGGAAGCGTAAAACGCATCATTTTCAGGCTGCTCACAATGGACGTAATTGCATTTTGCTGTTTAACGAAAATACCATGCGGCCAGAAGAATAAAGGTACGATCACCCACATCGATGCTAGGCTGAGGAACAGCACAATCAGATTGGCAACGAAGGCATTGAGTTGAAGCACCACAGCAAGGATCAAAAAGGAGGGTACGCCTACCATCACAGAAAGAAAGCCCCATAATATGGAAACAAGGACTGTCTGTACGACTGCACGAAAAATTCCCAGAGGCTGCGCACCTGGGCTAGCCAATGCCAGCCATGCCACAGCGCGGAAATACAGACCGCCGGCAATCCAGCCAAGGAAGGTTAACAAGAATAACCAGCCGATCAAACTTGCCGCATCGACCTGCCAAACGATAGGATAACCCAAAGGGGTTTGAGAAGCTTCCTGGGGCAGGAACAAGCTCGAGATGCCGATAGGGATCGTGTGGAAAATCCAGAATAAATTAATTCTGGGGATGACGGTCTCGTACATACTCATTGCGCGCTGAATATCTTCCGGGGGAATTCCGCCTGATTTCCAGATCAATATCACATCTGTTTTTATTAAATTGAACAAAGCATCCATCCGCAGACGCGGCCCCAGCCACAGGAATAAATTCGCCAAGAGCGGCAAAAGCATTGCCGTAATATTGGTGGCGATCAGGTCAAAGCCGGTTTTAATGGAATTAATAATTCCTGGGGGGAGAGGAAAATTTTCTTTTTGTGAAACGTCCATAACAGATTGATTCTACCATACCCCTGCTTGCGCTCAAGAGCGCTGACAGGTACAATCTTAACATGCAAGAGAACAGTTCATTTCTGCCATCCGCAAACCGTATCAGTACCTTGATCGCCTCCGTTCTGCTGGCATTCGCCCTGACCCGGTTGATTCAATCGCCGCGTTTCACGCTCACCATCACCTTGCCCGGATTTTACTTCGCTTATCCTCTCACCCTCAGCACTGCCATGACACTCCTTGCCGCAGCCCTGACCGCAACAGGGATGGACTGGCTGACACGGGAGCACCCCAGGCTTGGTCAAAAGTCAAACATCGAACATCTGATGCTGCCAACAATCACCACTTTTGTGGTTGGCGCACCGCTGGCTTTGCTGTCACATGGCTCTGCCTGGTGGGTTGGTTTTGTTCTGAGTGCAATTTTGCTTGCGGGTGTTTTCCTAGCAGAATACATTACTATTGACGCATCCGCACCCTACTATGCCTTTGCCCGCGCTGGGCTAACAGCACTCGCGTATGCATTATTCTTGATTCTAGCTACCTCACTAAAGTTTTCTGGGGCGCGCATGTTCCTGCTCGTGCCTGTCCTCTTTACCGTTGCAGCGCTGATCAGTTTACGTATTCTTCATCTCGATGGCACAGATCGCTGGGATTTCCCTTGGGCAATTGGCATTGGTATTATCTGCGCCCAACTTGGCGCGGGCTTACATTATTGGCAGCTCACGCCAATTCAATTTGGACTGGCGCTAACAGGTCCGCTTTACGCGTTGACCATGTTATCTGCCAGTCTGGCTGAGAATATTCCCGTCCGTCGCGCTGCGACAGGTCCCATACTCATCGTTACATTTGCCTGGATTTTAGTCCTCTTTTTACAATAAAAATTTTGCGCCGTGCCCCGGCTTAATTACGAGCACCAGTTCAGGTAATCGCAGAAGAAGCCGTCGAAAGGAATTTTAGCCAAAAATGATCCTGGACTACACTGCACAAACGCCAAAATATGCGGCCCTGTTTAGGACAAAATTATTAATGCAATCCATTTCACTGACAAAAGATCAACTACAAAAAATGGTCGCGCATGTTAACTTGCACACACCAATGGAGGCTTGTGGGCTTTTGGCAGGGCTCAACTCAAAAGTTGAATCAGTGCTTGAGGTGACAAATCAAGCCCAGAGCGCGGTGCGATTTGTTATGGATCCTATCGAGCAGCTTAAAGCCTTCGAATGGATCGAAACCAACGGTCTGGAATTAATCGGTATCTTCCACTCCCACCCTGTTGGACCTGAAACTGTTTCACCGGCCGATATCGCAGAAGCCTCCTATGCAGTTGTACATGTCATCCTTACCCAAGTGGAGGATGCCTGGAGCGCCCGTGGCTTTTGGATCGAAAATGGAGCTTTTTGTGAAGTGAGATTGCAAATTATATAAGCAACCTTATTTCATTTTCTGTGTTTTTATCAATGCTTACTATCATTGCGAGGGCCTGATTGGTTTTGCCCAAAGCAAATCATATAATAAATAAGGTGAAAATTGGTTTGCCGCAAAGAACGGGAGAGCAGACTGATGCACTTGCACTGTACACAAGTGCAGATGCTACATAACTCACTGGAGGAGTTTCAATGCAAATTGTGTTGGATATTGGGATCATTCTACTGGCGTACTTATTTGGCTCGATCCCCTTTGGATTGCTGATCGTAAAGCTTAAAACAGGAAAGGACATTCGCGAAGTGGAAAGCGGGCGTACAGGCGGGACAAATGCCATGCGTGCGGCTGGTTTTTGGGCAGGCTTTGCTACTGCCATGCTTGATATTTTGAAAGGCGCAGGCGCAGTCTGGCTGACAGCCTGGCTTACACCAGATAGTCATTGGGCGCATGTAGTCGCCCCGCTTGCGGCGATCATCGGGCACAACTATTCCATATTTTTACCTGAGCGTAATGAGAATGGGAGACTTGTCGGCTTGAGCGGGGGGGCGGGCGGCGCACCCTCTGTCGGCGGTGCAATGGGACTTTGGCCCGGCTCAATCCTGATCATTCTGCCACTCGGTATGTTGACATTCTTCACGCTCGGCATTGCATCTGTCACCACAATGGCAGTGGCCTTTTTCGCCATCATCATCTTTGCTGTTCGAGCCGCACAGGGATTAATGCCCTGGATGAATGTCTTCTACGGCGTGGGCGCAGAAATATTGCTGGTCTGGGCTTTGCGTCCCAATCTCAAAAAATTATTCGAGGGCAATGAGCGCGTGGTGAAATA
>JAIFNG010000081.1 GCA_020047815.1 Anaerolinea sp. | reverse complement strand
TATCGAACGATATTATTTTATTGAATTTGGAAATGTGTGTGGGTGAATTGCCGTTGATATTTTCATTACCCGCTGAACAAGTCTTATCCCTCGGCCCGCGTTTGGTGCAGGGCGGCGCGGCGGCCATCAGCATGACAAGTCCGCGCGGGGCGTTGATCTCGCCGCGTGATAAAAACAAATTGATCACTGGCAGGCTGTATGGTCAATCCATATTTCCGCGCTCATTGGATCTTGTCCATTCGGCGGCGATGATCGGAATGCCCATCATTGGATCAGGCGGCGTGTGGACGGAACAGGACGCCGCCGACATGCTGTCAGCGGGGGCAATGGCTATTGAAACAGATGCCAGTTTGTGGCTGCCGCGCAAAGCGTCTGTTTGAGATGTGGATCAATTCAAAGTGTAGACAAAACCCCATTAATCAGAAAAATCCAACAGACGAAATAATCCAGTTGAATGAAAAAGAAAAGAGCCCCACTTTTCAGTGGAGCTCTTTTTTGGTTGGTTCAGAATTACAGAACTACGACGTCAGCAGCCTGCAAACCCTTGGGGCCTTTCTCGATGGTAAATTCCACCTTTTGGCCTTCCTGCAGGTTCTTGAAGCCTTCGCCCTTGATGGCAGAGAAGTGGACGAAAACATCGGGACCGCCTTCGCGTTCGATGAAGCCGAAACCCTTTGTGCCGTTGAACCATTTAACCGTACCAATTACACGATCAGACATTTTTTGCCTCCTAAGCAAAATAAAAAAATAAGGTGACGCAGTATGTCTTTCATCGGGCGGTTAAACAGAATGTCTCAAAGATCACGCCTTGATTCATTGTCTTCATACTTCCACAACGAAAAGCTACTTGCATCCTACAACGCAACTTTATCATGAAATTCTCATCTTGACAATTATTTTTCCGGCTCCAAAATGATGACCGGAATTTGACGATGCGCAGCGCGGATTCGATAAAGTTCATATCCTTTATAGATTGCGACAGCCATATTCCAATACTTTTCACGCTCTTCATCCTGGGTCTCACGTGCAAGATAAGTTCGCGTATACCCATTGAAAAGGGCTGTGCAGCGCGGATATTTTTTGAGGTTGTAATACCAGCCAGGATTATTTTTTCTGCCAAAATTCGATCCGATCAGCGCGATCTTTTCACCATCGAAAAGGCTGACCAGTGGCATGGTGCGTGTTTCGCCTGTTTTTGCGCCAGTGGTAGTGAGCTGGATCATGGGCAAACCGACAAGTTCCGCCATGGTGTGTTTGCCATTTGAAATCTTTAATATCAATGTATCCAGACGATATAGAATGATGGCAAGAACCGCAGAAACCGGTTGCAACATAAGGAAGCAATGAATTGTTTTTTGGAAGGAGTTGGGGGTTGTTTTCATTTTTCCAGCCAAATGGTCACAGGACCGTCATTGTGGATCTCAACTTTCATATTTGCCCCAAATTGACCTGATTGAGTCGGCACGCCATGACTGCGTAGTAATTCGATAAAACGCTCGACCAGTGGGGCGGCGATCTCGGGCAATGCCGCGTCAGTGAAGGAAGGACGGCGTCCTTTGCGCGCATCAGCATACAACGTGAATTGCGAAACGACAATGGCTTCACCTTTAACATTCAATACCGAGAGATTGGTTTTTCCCTGATCATCTTCAAAGATACGAATGTTGGCGGTTTTTTCAGCAAGGTAGGCAGCCTGCTCTTCTCCATCACCGTGACCGACACCCAATAAAATCAGCAGACCATTTCCAATTTTGGAAATGGTCTGCTGTTCTACAGTCACGCTTGCGTATGAAACTCGCTGGATTAATAGACGCATGAGGAAGGATAATGGGCGGTTTTGGGAACATGCATCATGGAAGCTGCATCGCTTCGCGCACCTCGATCATTGTCTGTTCGGCGATGGCGCGCGCGCGTTTTGCGCCATCGTTCAGGATATCATTGATATAACCGGGGTTGGATGCAAGTTCAACGCGTTTGGCGCGGAACGGTTCAAGATGCTTGTTTAGGTTATTGGCGAAGCGGAGTTTGCAGTCCACACAGCCAATGCCCGCTTTGCGACATTCAACATTGATCATGTCGATCTCTTCAGGGGGGGAGAAGAGCTTGTGCATGGTGAACACATTGCACACATCAGGATTGCCCGCATCGGTGCGCCTCTGCCTTGCGGGATCAGTGACCATTTCTTTCACACGCTTGACAGTTGCTTCGGGAGTGGTGGCGAGTTCGATGTGATTATTGGAACTTTTACCCATTTTTTCCCTGCCGTCAATGCCAAGCACTTTCAGTACTTCGGTGTGCTTTACTTGCGGCTCGATCAAGACTTTGGTCTTATACCGATAGTTGAATGAGCGTACGATTTCGCGCGCAAATTCGAGATGTGGAGCCTGGTCAATGCCAACGGGAACAACGTCTGTTTTGTATAGGACGATGTCTGCTGTCATCAACACGGGGTAACCAACCAGTCCATAATTAATGTTTTCCGGCTGTTGGCGAATTTTTTCCTTGAAGGTTGGCAGGTCGGTCAATTTGCCCAACTGGGTCACCATGGAGAGATAGGTGTGCAATTCCATTACTTGTGGAACATGGGACTGCACAAAAATGATCGAGTCTTCAGGGCGCATCCCTGCCGCAAGCCAGTCCAACGCCATTTCCAATGTGTTCTGCTTGAGGTCCTGTGTGGTTTCAACTGTGGTCAGGGCGTGGACGTCCACAATGCAATAGACACATTCATAATTTTCCTGCAATGCAACATAATTTTTCATTGCACCAAGGTAATTGCCGAGATGTTGACGACCGGTTGGGCGCGCGCCCGAAAATACTCTGCCTTTTTTTGTCATTATTTTCCTCATTAATTATTGGTCACTCAAGCCTCGAAAAACCCGGGTTGTCCGACCAACAGAGTTTATTGTTAAATCAATTTTTGAATGATGTTGACGATCTCGCCCGCTTCCGGATGACGTTTTAAATTTAATTTTGAGAAGACCAATTGACCGTTTACGCTCACCTCAAATCTGCCGCCATCCGAGGGGTTCAGTGCCACTGATTCGATGACGTGTTCATAATCCTTTAGTAATTCTCCAACCAGACTTACAGCCCGGGGTGTGTAATGTCAGACCGCGCAGTAGGTGATCTCAATTTTAAGCATGAAATTCTCCATATTCAGGGTACTATCACTTTTGTTAGAAAATTATAACATGGCGCGCCTGAGACTTGCCCCGCCCAATTAATCGCGCTATAATCCTATCAGTTAGTTTTGGAAGATATGTAAGGAGAAAAAGAATGCCAGTATATACTTACCGTTGTGAAAATTGTGGTATCCAATTTGAGCGCCATCAATCCTTTACCGATACCCCTCTGAAGACCTGTCCCGAGTGCCGTAGGAAGGCATTGAAAAAAGTCATTACACCGACCCGGATCATCTTCAAGGGTTCAGGTTTTTATGCAACAGACCACAAGTCACCCTCAGGTGATACATCCAGCGTAAAGAAGGCTGATTCTAGCAAGGAAAACACCCCAAAGGAAAGCAAGGCCGTTGAAACCAAGTCCAGTGAAAAAAAACCTGAGAAGAGCGAGAGTTCGGAATAAAGTTAATCCCAAAAAAGCGGCGCATTTTGCGCCGCTTTTTTATTTAATCATATAGATCCTGATGTTGCCTCTTTGGGCAATAAATTTCAATCCAAGAGATTCAATGTCCATTGTCTGGTCATAAATTGGTGGGAAGATATCACCGCGATTGGCGCTGTTTGGTGAAAGAACCAGAAAACGGATGCCCTGCTCTTTGCAAGCTTTTGAAAAGGTGTCCCAGGAATCATTTGGGAGTGGCGGAAATTCGTTGCTGAATCCCCAAAACCAATCCTGGACCAGGCTTCCGATCCGACGGGAACGGTAAGGCATTTTTTGTGGAGTGTAAAAGTCATTACGATCTGCAAAGACTTCATTCGGAGATTCCATCCCTGAAGAAATCAAAGTCTGCTCAATGACTGCCAAAACTTTACGTTCGGCGCGGCTTGTTTGTATAAAGTCAATGTCATAAAGTATCCATCCATAAAATAGTTGGGCAGATGCCGCAATGAACAGTGCGCCGGCCAGGCCTGTCACCCACTTGCCTGGGCTGAAAAATTTTCCAGCCAGGTCTGTCAATATTGCAACCAGTAATGCGAAGGACGGCACATACACTGCCATAAGCATGATAGGTGCACGGGGGCTGTCACCAAGGGAAACAGGAATCGAGTACAGCGCAACAAACAATAAAAGTGACCGTGTAAAGCGTGAAAATCTTCCCTTGGGAGAGAGCAAGTAACCGGCTGCCGCGGCCCAACCAAAAGAAATAAGATATCTGAACGAAACGAAATATACATAGATCGTTCCTTGCGGATTCCTCATAATAGTTTCAATTAATGAGAATTTTTCGATCTCTTCAGGTGTAGGCGGGTTGGTATCATTCATGCCATAAAAAAATTTGTGGATATTAAAAGCTTGTGCGGTTTCAAGTGCGCCATGTCCAGAGACAAGGTTGACGATCACCTGCATGGATATGATGAAAATAAACGAGCAAAGGATCAATACGAGTGGACGAAACGGACGATTTCCTGCGAAGATAAAATATCCGAAAATTACTGCAACAGAGGAAACAATGGCATGGTTTCGCCACAGAAATGCCATTCCCAGGGAAATACCGATTAAGACGGAACGAAGGTCACCAGGATCTTCCTGTTGCTCGCCAAAACGGTCGTGCCAGAGAAGGAAGATGGCAAATGCAGTAAAAGCTACGCTTCCAATATCGGGGCTGAGTGTGTTTGCATTTTTAAAAACAAATGGTGCGGCAATCGAAGCAAAAAAAGCAACCCCTGTTGCAAAAGTGGATCGGGCAGATGCAACCAGCGTCGAAACAGAAGCGGTAAAAAGTCCTGCAAGAAGCGCGTTGACGACGTAGGCAAGTGGCATCACATATGTGAAAGGCAATTGGCCGATCAACCAGGCATATCCAAATGGAAAAAATCCATTATAGAGTGACTCTGGTTCTGTCAGGGTCATGTGTCTGCCATAATATAGAATATTCCAAAAATCATTGCCAGCCACGTGAAACTGAATGTAAGTACCCAGTGCAAACGTAAAGCCTGTGGCAAACACGAAAGAAAATAGAAACCATTTGAAAGATAAACCTAATATTTTTTGCATAACAACCCAAAAATATAGCCTTTGCACTCCGAGCGTTCATGGGAAAATTTATTGACGCCGAGTATAAAACAAAAAGTGACCTTAAGCCTAAACTTAAGGTCACTTTCATTTTATATTGTAACGTTACCCCCTTACTTCTTCTTGGTTACCTTCTTCCCAGCAAGTTTCTCTTCGCGCCCCATCACATCCATCACTGCCACAGAAGCGATCTGCACGATAGCATTCACATCATCACCAGTTTGTAATACGTGAACAGGTGCGCCAACACCAAGCAGGATCGGTCCAATGGCTTTGGCATTGCCCAGGCGGGCTAAAAGTTTGTAAGCAATATTGGCAGACTCAAGCGAGGGGAATACCAGCACATTCGCATCTTTTACTGAGCTGAACGGGTAACGCTCTTCTGCGATCTCTGGAACCACGGCAGTATCTGCCTGCATTTCACCGTCCACGCGCAGGTCAGGCCGGCGCGCCTTTACCAATGCCACAGCTTTGCGAACCTTGTTTGAGAATGGATGCGGCGTGGAACCAAAATTTGAGAATGAGAGGAATGCCACATGCGGGTCAATTTCCAGTTTAACTGCATAATCTGCTGCGAGTAAAGCGATCTCAGCGAGGTCTTCAGCGGTCGGGTCAATGTTGACGGTGGCATCTGTGAAGAGGAAAACCTTTTCTTCAAAGATCATGATATACACACCTGCTGCGCGTGTTACGCCAGGAGCCGTGTGATGAATTTGCAAAGCAGGGCGGATCACTTCAGGATAATCAAAAGTGAGACCAGAGATGAATGCATCTGCATCACCCATCTTTACCATCAACGAGCCGAGGATGTTGGGGTCACGCACTTTGGCTATGGCATCCTTTAACAACGTGCCCTTGCGTTGACGTAATTCATAGTACGCATTAGCATAGGCATCGATCTTGGTGAACTGCTCCGGATCAACAATCTCAGGTTTGTAGTCAATGCTCAAATTCTT
>JAIFNG010000170.1 GCA_020047815.1 Anaerolinea sp. | reverse complement strand
GGGTTTGCATGATTAACGGTTGGATGGAACCATTACTGGCGGGGATCCAGGCGCTCAACCAAATTCTGACGGCAGGAATTGCCATCACGGCGTTTTCGCTATTCCTATATGCGCTCTCTTTTAATTTGCGTGATAGGGTTGCGCGTTCATTCGCGATCATTTTGTTGTGTGTAGTGATCGTATTCACTACCGAGGCGTTACAGGATGAATCAATGACGGCGGAGATGATTCAACTGCTTTTACGCTTACAGTGGTTTGGTATTGTTTTTCTCCCGGCGGCTTATCTACATCTTTCTGATGCGTTGCTCGTAACCGCAGGACGTCCCTCGCGCGGGCGCAGAAGGTTGGCTGTGCGAGGTATATACGTTGTCTCGACCTTTTTCATTGTTTTACTTGCATTTGGTTATTTACTCGGTCCTGTTGTGATAAACGGCAAGCCCGCCCCTCATCTTGAGCGTACCCTGTGGACTGAGTTATTTACCCTGTTCTACGTCACTGCGATTGTGTGGGCGGGCATCAATTTTGCCCGCGCTTACATGCTGATGCTGTCCAGTTCAGGCCGCCGCCGTATGTTGTATCTGATGGCTGGCGCGACCGCCCCGGCGCTCGGTTCCTATCCGTATCTTTTATTCGGGTACGGGCTTGCCGCACAGCACACACTTTTGTTTTGGAGTGTGTCAACGGTCATCAACGTATTGGTCGGCGCATTGGTGATCGTGATGGCGTATGCTGTTGCTTTCTTTGGCGTTTCATGGCCGGATCGTGTGATCAAAAGCCGCCTCTTCAAGTGGATCATGCGTGGACCAGTGACGGCATCCACTGCCCTGGCATTGATGACCATTGTCCGTCGCGGTGGGGAACTGCTTGGCTCGCCTTACAATGCGTTCGTTCCATTTATCGTGGTTGCAACGATTCTGTCTCTTGAACATATTATTACTTTTGCCGCACCCATTTGGGAGCGGCAGTTGTTTTTTGGAAATGACCGCGGCGAATTGCAAATGCTTCAAAATTTTGAAGAACGTCTTCTGACCCAAAGTGATTTACAGCAATTTCTCGAGGCGGTGCTTGCTGCAGTACGCGATCACATGCAATCCCCATCCGCCTTTGTTGCCGCATTGGATGACGATACCCTGTCACCCATTGTCGTGGCTGGCAATCGAGCCATGCTTGACCAGGAAGGGTTGCCCGAAGCATTGGAAAAAGTGGATGGAGACCACCGCCGTGAATTCCAATGGGGTAGTTTCTGGATATTACCTTTATATCATCGCAGGCATGCGGATATGGATCAGGACGAAATACCATCCCTGCTTGGTTTGCTTGGCGTGGCGCGCCGCGAGAAGCAAGTGATTGAGCGTGATCAACGCGAATCTTTGTGGTTGTTGGCCGACCGGGCTGCGCTTGCCTTGCAGGATCGTCAACTGCAACAACGTGTCTTTCGTTCCCTGGAAGATTTGCAACCGCAGGTCGAAATGATCCAGCGTATGCGTGCTGCAGGGCGTTATGATACGCGTACAAACCTTCTTGATGGTACCCTTCTGCAGGAAGCAGACCTTGCCAACTGGGTCAGGGATGCGTTGACCCACTACTGGGGCGGACCCAAGCTTACCAATAATCCATTGATCAAACTCCAAGTAGTGCAGGAACTTGCCGGACAGGACGATGGAAATTTGGCAAATGCTTTGCGTGCCCTGTTACGCAAAGCGGTTGACCAGGTAAAACCAAAAGGTGAGCGTAAATTCACCACGGAATGGATCCTGTTCAATATCCTTGAAATGAAATTTATTGAAGGGCGCAAGGTGCGTGATGTGGCGTCGCGCCTTGCCATGTCTGAAGCTGATTTGTACCGAAAGCAGCGAATCGCCGTGGAAGTTGTTGCAAAAACCATCCTTGAAATGGAAGAAAATCTCAAGGATCAATAAATTCTACAATGCCTCAACCCGAAAAAGGTGTCTGAAAAAAACATGGATTTAGAAAGGCAACCTTTAAGGTTCTTGTTACTAAATGAAATTTTTATTTATGTAAAAAGAACGCCCTTCTCGATTTTGAGAAGACCCCAGCGTTCATATTATAGGAATGGGAAGGAGTCCAAAATGGATGGACAAAAGAACACTCATGAAAATCCGATGCCCGTCATAGATGAGGGCTGGTGGTCGTCGGTGCTGGCAGAGGAGGGTCGTAATTCGCCTCCACCCCCGCTGCGTTTGTCGGGGAACAGGGCAGATAACCAGCTTGAGGCGAAGTCGGCACAAGGCAATTCTATGGCGAATGATCCAACGGACAAGAAAATTGTTGCCAATTGGGATCAAGTCAAGGATATGTATATGCGCGACCAGATCGTTGCGCTCTCTGTCACAGGTCATAACCGGGGCGGCTTGCTTGTGGAGGGTAATGGTCTGTATGGTTTTGTACCGTTCTCACATCTTGTAGGTCTGACAGACAAGGCAGAGAATCCTGATCGTGACCTTAACCTCCAAGCATATATCGGTCGATCGCTTTCCTTGAAAGTGATCGAGTGTGTGCCGGAAGATGAACGGGTTGTTTTTTCAGAACGCGCTGCGCAATCAGAACCGGGTAAGCGCGCTGAATTATTTCATGCCTTGCAGCCAGGTCAAAATGTGAAGGGCACTGTAACCAATATTACTGATTTTGGTGTCTTTGTTGACCTTGGCGGGGTCGAAGGTTTAATCCATATTTCTGAATTATCGTGGGGTCGCGTTTCACACCCAAGTCATATTGTAAAGATGGGCAGTGAGATTGACGTGCAGGTACTTGACCTTGCGCCCGAACGCTGCCGTGTCGCATTAAGCCTTAAACGCCTGCTTATTAATCCCTGGCAAAACGCAGCGGTTGACTTTCCAAAAGGGTGCGTCAAGTCTGCCACCATTACCAGCGTGCTTTCCTTTGGCGCTTTTGCCCGATTGGATGCGGGTGTTGAAGGACTGATCCACGCTTCTGAAATTCCACTGGCAGAGGGCAAGCCCTTAAAAGAAGTCCTTTCTGAAGGTCAGACTGTGCAGGTGCGTGTCCTGCATCTCGATCCCTCCCATCAGCGCATGGGATTAAGTATGAGGCTTGAATAACCCCAATGCCTGAATCTTCAGATCTGCACAAAGAAAAACACGAGCAAACCGAACCGCCTTTTAATCTGCAAGGTGATTGGGTTGAAAACCTTGCCCGCTTTAACCTGCGTTTTGGACACTTCGTGCGTGAGGCTGCAGGTGTCTTTCTGATCGCTTTTGCGTTTATGTCTTTCTTTGCGGTCCTGGAGTCCATTTACAACCAAATTACCGTTGCCAATAAAACTGTCTTTTTAGGCGGAGTTGTTCTTTCCTTTGTTGCCAGTCGGCTTACCATTTGGTTTGGCTGGGGAAGTTTTCTCATCCTCTTCTCAATTGGATATTTGGGATATGCCTTTTTGCAGCAGGGTGATGGAGAAATTCGCTGGGGGCGGATCATTGCTCTTGAATTCGCTTCGCTCCTGACCCTGGGTCTGTTCGCGGCTGTAAGCGGTAATGACTTCATTTTGGCAGAAGCCGGTATGTATGGAGGACGACTTGGCTGGGGAATGATCATGCTGACATGGAAATTCCTGGGCGAGGTGGTCGGGACGCTGGTTATTTTTCTCCTATGGCTTTTCATGGTTATGGCAGGTTTTGGTATGTGGGAAAAACTGGAACAATGGCTGCTCCATTTCGCGGGTGAAGATCCAACGATAGTTCCCGCGGCCTCAGTGCCTGAATCGATTCCGGCGGATGTTCAGCCAGAGCTGCTGAAGGAAAAATCTTCTGCGCCCGCTTCGCGAAAGAAAGCGCCTCATATCCCGCCCGAATTTCGCACTTCTTTTAAATCAGAAAATAAAAAAGACGAGAAATCTGACAAAATATTATCACGCAGTGAAGACCTTCCGCCGCTGACGATCCTGCTTGCTGAATCAGCTGTCCGTGCCGACGACCGTACCATTAACCAGACGGCCGGGCTCATCATGAAGACCCTTGCAGATTTTGGTATTCCCGCCACTGTTGTCGGTTATCGTGTTGGCCCTTCGGTGACACAATTCGCAGTCCAGCCTGGCTTTATTAAGAAGCCTGGTTCAGACGAAGAAGACCTGCTGCAGATGAAAGTGCGTGTTGCTCAGATCGCTTCGTTGCAAAAAGATATTGCGCTCGCCTTATCTGCCCAACGCTTACGCATTGAAGCCCCTGTGCCTGGTAAACCGTACGTGGGTATTGAAGTGCCGAATACGCACAGTTCCGTTGTGCGATTAAAGACATTGCTCGAATCAGATGCCTTTCATAAAGTTGGGGCACCATTGACCATAGCCCTCGGGCGGGATGTGTCGGGGCATCCGCTGATCACAGATTTAGCGCGCATGCCGCACGTGTTGATTGCAGGCGCAACAGGTTCCGGAAAATCTGTCTGTATTACTTCCATTGCTGCATGTCTTGCCATGAACAATACGCCTGAAGACCTGCGGATGGTGATGATCGATTCAAAGATGGTGGAGTTGATCCGCTTTAATGGTCTTCCTCATCTATATGGCAAAGTGGAAACAAATATCGAGCGCATCCTCGGTGTTCTGCGCTGGGTGGTTGTTGAAATGGAACATCGCTACCGCCTGTTGGAATCTGCTCATGCCCGTGACCTGAATTCCTATAATCACAAGGTCACGCGCAAAGCCGATGGCAAAGCCCTGCCGCGAATTGTTGTTTTGATTGACGAACTTGCGGACTTGATGATGTCTGCACCGGATGTGACCGAACATAATCTTGTCCGTCTCGCTCAAATGGCGCGTGCCACGGGGATTCATCTTGTGGTTGCCACACAGCGCCCTTCCACTGACGTGGTGACGGGGCTGATCAAGGCCAACTTCCCTGCCCGTTTGGCATTTTCAGTTGCTTCCAGTATTGATAGTCGTGTGATCCTGGATTACACCGGCGCAGAATCTTTGCTTGGACGTGGTGACATGCTATTCCTTAACCCCGAAGTGGGTAACCCTGTGCGTGCGCAAGGGGTGATGATCACTGATATGGAAATCGAGCGTATTATCTCGCATTGGCAAAAGAGTGGACATAAAGTGGATGATGTTCCGCCCTGGGAAAAACTTTTACAGGAATCCGATGAAAATGAAGACGACGGGTTGATCGAACAAGCCATCTCCATTGTCCGCAGTAGTCAACGTGCGTCTGCTTCATTAATTCAGCGTCGTTTGCGAATCGGCTATCCACGCGCCGCAAGGCTTCTTGATCAACTAGAGGAAATGGGTATCGTTGGCCCTTCACAAGGCGGCGGCAAGGAACGCGAAGTTTTGGTTAGCGAAGATGATTTGGATGAGGAAAAGAGTGAGTAGATCATGCTCAAAGTGTGAGCTGCTTATTTGGATGTCTGTAATTCTAAACAGGTATAATCACGCTTTACAAATTGAGGCGAAAATAACCATTGGTGGCATAGAATCACAAAACTCCCATTTGGGACGAGTTGAAAATGTAGAACAATTGCAGCGCCCAAGACAAGTGGGCGGAAGCGCCAGGGGCGGGTTTGAAAATATTGTGGGCGTTTCAGCTGCCAGATCCTGTACTGTCCGAAGTCACATTTCGTCCACTTTGGCTATCTCTGCTGGAGGTAAGCCGCGAGGCAGGTACAACCTCAGTCCCCATAAACCACATATTTGTCAGGCACTTCCCCAAAAAAGGAACATCTTTTCCACCTCATGAACATCAAACCAACACTCACTGACAGACTGCGAATTATCTTCAAAGGGATATTGGATCCCATTGGTACATTCCTAAACAGCACCGGGCTGACTCCGAACGCAATTACGCTGCTTGGATTAGCAGGTACGACAGTTGGCGCATATATTCTTTCGCAGGGAAAAATGACTCTCGGTGCAATTGTCATTTTCCTTTTTGTAATCATAGATGCCTTCGACGGCACCATGGCCCGCCTGCGGGGTGAATCCAGTGACTTCGGTGCGTTTGTTGATTCGGTCAGCGACCGCTATGCCGAGTTCATCACTTTTGGGGGGCTCTTGTATTATTTTCTGATGCAGGAAAACTACCCTGGTGTCATCATGACTTTTGCCGCTACTGCAGGCTCGGTTTTGGTCTCCTATGTGAAAGCCCGTGCTGAAGGTCTCAACTTTACCGCCAAAGTTGGCATTCTCTCCCGTGTTGAACGGTACATTGTTTTAATCCCGTTGCTGCTCTTCAACCAGCCTTTTCTCGCCGTTTCCATCATCGCCTTGCTTGGCAACTTCACTGCCTTGCAGCGCATCGCTCATGTCCGCATCCAGGGCCATGAACGCATGAGAAAAGCTCCTGAAACCAAAGAGTATATTCACTAAAAGATGGATGGCATTTCGCTCGGTCCTTTGATCATCCGCTGGAATGGACTTTTGGTTGCGCTTGGCATTGCGATAGGTGCACTGTTCTCCGTGTATCGAGCAAAACGATATGACGCCGACCCTGAAATTATCTACGACCTTTTTTTGCCTGTGGCAATTTGGGGGACTTTGGGAGCACGCCTTTGGCATATCCTTACACCATCCCTTTCCTCCCTTGAGCTGGGTTTGACCACCCAATATTATTTTACCCACCTGATGGATTTTGCCGCATTCTGGATTGGCGGATTTGGCATCCCAGGCGCGTGGATGGGCGGAACGCTTGCCTTATTATATTTCGCCCGAAAAAACACATTGCAGTTTTGGGAGTTGACCGATATCCTTGCTCCTGGAATTGCCCTTGCCCAGGCTGTGGGACGTATCGGTAATTACTTCAACCAGGAACTGTACGGCATACCGACCACCTTTCCTTTGAAGATATTTATTGACCCCATTCACCGTTTGAGTGGATATGAGACAGCCAATTTTTATCAGCCCCTGTTCGCCTATGAATCGCTTTTGAATTTTTTAAACTTTATTTTTGTTCTATGGCTCTCCAGACGTTTTTGGGGGATACTCAAATCGGGCGATCTGTTCCTCGTGTATCTTGGCTTTTATTCGCTCATCCGCTTCCTGCTGGAATTTCTGCGCCTTGATGTTTCGCTGGCAGGCGGATTGAACGTAAATCAAGTGTTTTTTGTGCTTGTCTTCGTTTGCGTGGGATCTGGTATGTATTTGCGCCATCATGCCGTCCAAAAACTGTAAGGTCTCTGTGAAGCGAAATTTGGCATAACGGGGAATACAATCAATTCATCTTTTACCAACCACAGATTATTAATATGATAGAAACCTACGAACTCACAAAACAATTCAATGATTTCCTTGCAGTAGACAGTGTCAACCTTTCAGTGGGCGCGGGTCACATTCTGGCGATTCTCGGGCAGAATGGCGCAGGCAAGACCACCACTGTCCGCATGTTGACAGCCCTGCTCAACCCTACACGCGGCTGGGCGAGGGTGGCTGGTTACGATGTGGTCAAAAATGGACATGATGTCCGCTCGGCGGTGGGGGTGTTGACTGAACAGCATGGATTGTACATGCGCATGACCGCTGTTGAATATCTCGATTTTTTTGGGCAGGTTTACAGTCTGACAGCGTCAGCGCGCAAATTGCGCAGTGACCACCTGCTTGAATATTTTGGACTGACCGAAGCCTCGCACCGCAGGATTGGTGAATATTCGAAAGGGATGCGCCAAAAATTAGCCCTTGCCCGTGCGATGATGCATGACCCCGGTGTCCTCCTATTGGATGAACCTACTTCCGCCATGGATCCTGAATCTGCACGGCTTGTGCGGGATGAGATCGCGCGGCTCAAGTCATTTCAGCGCACGATCGTCATTTGTTCGCATAATTTGACAGAGGTGGAAGCGCTGGCTGATCAGATCGCCATCATTTATCGCGGGCGGATTTTGATTCAAGGCACGCTCGAAGAATTGAAAAAGACCGTGCTTGGTGCTCCAGAATATGAAATCAAATTCAGCTTTGATTGGGATTCAAACGGGGTGGAATTGCCGAAAGGTGTTGAGTTTCTATCCCGGACAGCGGATGGCTTGAAGGTTCGTGTGGAGAATCCGCAGGAAGCAAATCCACAAATATTGAAGCATTTATTTGCAAAATCTGCATCGGTAATGGCATTACAGGAAGAACCGCGCACGCTTGAGCAGGTTTATCTTAAAATAATGGCGCAGGCAAAAGGAAGTGAAAATGTTGAGTAAGTTCAGGCTCGTTTGGTTGGTGGCAGGGCGCGAACTCAAAGACCAGTTCCGTGATTGGCGTGTGCTGGCGCCGATGATCATCCTCATCCTTTGTTTTCCCTTCTTGATGAACGAATTTGCAAAACAAACGGTGGATTTTTTGAATCAATACCAAGCCAATTTGATTTTGGATCGTTTTGTTCCATTCTCGATCATGATCATTGGTTTCTTCCCGATCACCATCTCGCTGGTGGTGGCACTTGAGTCTTTTGTGGGTGAGAAGGAAAGGGGCACGATCGAACCCATCCTCAGCGCGCCGCTGGATAATTGGCAATTATATTTTGGGAAACTACTGGTCGGTGTGGCGACTCCGCTTGTTGCCAGTTACCTGTCCATCGCTTTGTATTTGTTTCTGGTTCTGGACCAGGATCTGAACATGCCATCCTTCATGGTGATGGTGCAGCTGTTTCTGCTGACCACTGCCCATGCCACCTTGATGGTCAGTGCGGCGATCGTTATCTCTGTACAATCCACTTCGGTCAAAGCCGCCAATTTGTTGGCATCCTTCATTGTGATCCCGGTTGCCATTTTAATGCAGGGCGAGGCGGTATTGCTTTTCTGGGGAAATGAGCAGGTGCTTTGGCTGGCAATTGTGGGTGTGATGATCATCTCCCTGCTGTTGATTCGCGTGGGTATTGCCCATTTTCAGCGTGAGTACCTGCTGGGGCGTGAAATTGATGTGATTAATTTGCGCTGGATCTGGCAGACGTTCTACCGAAATTTCACCGGAGGCTCAAAATCCTTTCGGCAATGGTACCTGGGAGTCTTGCCGCTCGCCATGCGACGGGTTGCGCCCGCTGTGTTGGCAGTGGGTTTGATCGCCTTTCTTAGCCTGTGGATGGGCTATGATTGGATCATGGTCAATGTGTCTGATATGGTTCACAGTGCTTCCCCTGAAAGATTGCAAAAAATTGAATCGAGTATCAGCCAATTGCCCGATTTGACAAACCTGCAAGGGAGCATCAGTGCACCTTTCCTGTTTATGAACAATACGCGTGCCGTGGCTTTTATTTTTTTGGCAGGATTGTTTTCGTTCGGAGTGTTGGGAATTTTATTATACATGCTGAATATCGGCGTCGTTGGAGGGGTGTATGCCTTGATCGAATTGCTTGGAATGAATCCCAACCCCTTGTTCTTTGCAGGTGTTTTGCCGCATGGTATTTTTGAAATTCCCGCGCTGGTGATAGGCAGTGCCATCGTGCTTTATATGGGCGCAGTCATCGTAACACCTCAGACTGGCAAGTCCATGGGTGAGGTAATGATCGAATTATTTGCTGATTGGGTGAAGATTTTCCTCGGGGTTGTTGTCCCGCTACTGGCAATTGCCGCCATCATTGAAGCATATATCACGCCCGGACTTCTAATCAGCGTCATGGCAAGGTAAAAGATTGGAGTTTGGGATCTTTGCCAGAAGGGAGACGGAGGATATCTCCCTGGTGCTCTTTTACTTTGCTCGGCGCAAATATTGGTATAAAATTAATCATGCCAAAAATCATAATACTCGGATCATCGAATGCCATTCCGACAAAGGACCATGAGAATACGCACATGGTTGTTGTGGGGGAGGAGCGGATGGTGCTGGTTGATTCGGTCAGCAACCCTATTTTGCGCCTGGAGCAGGCGGGGTTGGATTTCAATGATCTAACTGATATCATCGTCACCCACTTTCATCCCGACCATGTTTCGGGTATTCCACTTTTGCTGATGGATATGTGGCTGCTGGGGCGCCAGCGTCCGCTCAATATTTATGGATTGCATTACACGCTTGACCGCATCGAAACATTGATGAGTTTGTACAACTGGTCAGAGTGGCCTAACTTTTTCCCTGTTGTTTTTTACCGCATCCCAAGCAGGGAAATGTCGCCTGTTCTGGATTGCCCTGATTTTACAATCCATGCTTCACCGGTTAAGCATTTGATCCCCAATATTGGCTTGCGAATCCAGTTCAATCGAGCTCGTCAAAGTATTTCTTATTCATGTGATACGGAACCATGCGAGGAAGTGATTCGCCTGAGTGAAGGAGTAGATGTGCTGATCCATGAAGCCGCAGGGGCCTCTGTTGGACATAGTTCTGCAAGTCAGGCGGGTGAGGTTGCCCATAGAGCCGGAGTTGGCCGGCTCTTCCTTATTCATTATCCAACAGGGAAATTTTCTGATCATGATCTTGTTGCCGAGGCGCGCATCACATTCCCTGGTGAAGTGGCCCTGGCAAAAGATTTTTTGACGCTGGAGTTCGGCATAAATAATAAGCAGGACCGGTGAAAAACGGACCTGCTTTTACCAACCAGAGATATAAGGCTCCCATTCGCCATTTTCTAATAGGTGCCGCCCAAAGATATAAGTGGCATTTGCAGGAGGCTCTTTTGGAATGTGGGCCAGGTGCATGTGTGCCTCTTCCAGTTTACGTCCGCCCTTGCGGTGGTTGCAGGCTGAACATGCTGCCACCAGATTTGTCCACTTGTGTGGTCCACCCAGATGGCGTGGAATGACATGATCTACAGTCAAGTTAACATCGTGCCTGCCACAATACTGGCAGGTATAATTATCGCGCCTGAACACTTCGCGGCGCGTCAACTTAACACGGGGGCGTGGTCTATGAACCTGTGTTTCCAATCGAATGACAGAAGGGCGCGGAAGGGTTTGGGTTATTGTATGGATGATTCCACGTCCATTCACGATCATGGCGGCTTTGCCATCAAGGATCAAGCCCATGGCCCGTCGTGTTGAGCAGACATGAATCGGCTCAAAATTTGCGTTGAGTACCAAAACTGGTTCGTGCATACTGCCTCAGTAATTTGCGTGATTATACTGCCAGTTAACCGGACTTCGGAAGCCTTTAAAGACCTGACAGGTTTCCACCAAGCATAGGTTGATCCCTGGACGTTAAATTAAAAATTGTCAGGTCCAAGCCTGTACCATGAATGATTAGGAGTATTGAAATGAACATATTGATTGCGGGCGGCTCAGGTTTTCTTGGCAGCGCTCTGACGAAATCTTTCCTCGCTGATGGACACAAGGTCTTTATCCTTACACGTGGTGCTCCCATACCATCCGGCTCACAAGCTGTAAAATGGGATGCAAAAACAACCAGCGGCTGGGGGGATCGGATTAACGAAATGGATGTCGTTATTCATCTCGCCGGGAAAACTTTAGCCACTTTTCCCTGGACGGAAACAACGAAACGGGACTTCCTCGAATCCCGCATCCAGCCGGGGCTTGCGCTTGTTCAGGCAATTCTTGAAGCACATCATCGTCCGGGGGTTTTTGTCCAAGCCTCAGGAATAAATCACTACGGTTTGCATGGTGACATTGCCGAAGAGTCTACGCTGCCTGGGGATGATTTCCTCGCGCAATTGACTGTAAAATGGGAGGCAGCTACCAAAAATGTTGAAGGTTTGGGAGTGCGCCGGGTTATCATTCGTTCGGCTGTGGTACTCGGGAAAGGCAAAGGGCTGATGCCGCTGATGGCTTTGCCCGTCAAATTATATGTGGGTGGTCCCATGGGAGATGGAAAGTTTTCCATGCCCTGGATCCATATTAATGACTGGGTTGGTGCTGTACGACATTTGATTGCCAACGAACGCGCGGTTGGCGCTTATAATTTAATCGCACCCACGCCCACATCCAACTCCGATTTCTACCGTTCCCTGGCAAGCGTTTTGCATCGTCCCTATTGGTTTCCCACTCCCGCATTTCTACTGCGGATCCTTTTGGGCGAAATGAGCGTCCTGGTTGTGGAAGGCAGATTTGCAAAGCCAAAACGGTTGATCGAATCTGGATATCGTTTTGAGTTTGAGACCGCACACGAAGCTTTGTCCGATTTATTTAATAAAAACTAAAGGAAAATATGATGATGAAAAAAATACTCCTCTTGTTGGTCGTATTCCTTACGGCTTGTTCATCAACAGAATCGGGCGTTGTGCTGCCCATTCTTGCCGAGCCTGCTGCTTATATTGACCCTGAATCCTATCCCACCGCTCAGGTCGAACTATCCACGCCGATGCAAGTGGCAAGCGGAATTGAAGTTCGCATGGAGCGCGCTTCAGTAGAGGGAAAAAATGTGAACGCTGACTTGTGTTTTACTCTTCCAGATACGTCAGATTGGGGCGTTTCATCCGCCAGCCTGACGTATAGCGGGATTCTGGTTCAGGAGTATGGCACCACCCTCGTCAGTTTACAGGAGCCAAGTGAAGGGATTCAAGGTTTGCGTTGTGATACCATAACCTTTATTGTGCCGCCTGACGCTGATCTTTCCAACGTTACCATTATGATTGACTCGATCGCTGCGACTCCACGTGAAGGAGAGTATTGCTCGGTGTATATGCCCAAGATACAACAGGCATTGCTTTCTCGCGGCATCGATATCACGCTCGATTGTGTAGAAGTGAACGGCGTGCTTACCATGCAAATTCTCGGTTTTCCATCTGATATGACGCAGGCGCAAGCCGAGGAAATTGTCTACAGCGACGAGTTTTACTCTGTCAAGGGGCCCTGGAGTTTCTCATTCAATTTGGCGCAATAATTTCAATTATGTTATTGCGAAGGTGCATTCTCTGACCCTGGTACCACAGAGTGCCAGGGTGGGTGAGAATTTCCACGCTTCAATGGTGAGGTTGCTTTGTGTCTTGCAGTAGCGCGCAAAACCCAGCAAGAATATCAAAATTTGGTGCAGTGAAATTCTTGTTGTATAATACATTCATGTTTGGCTCAAATTATTCCAGCAAGCGCTACTTTTCCACCCGACCATAAATTATTGCGGTGGTGTGCTGTGAACGCGCCCTCATCATCGCGGGCGCGTTTTTGTTTGTCAATTTCAAAGCAGACGCTAAAGGGAACCCAAACTTTTAGTGTCCATATCAGAAGGAGAATTTATGAACATCGAAGAACAAGTTGAATTATTGATGCTCGGTACTGAATATGGTGATGAAGAACTCAAGAAGTCCATGACTGCCGAATTGCGCACGCGCCTGCTTCTGGCTGAAAAAGAGAAAAGGCCTTTACAAGTTTATTGCGGTTATGACCCAACCTCCACCGACTTACATCTGGGGCATACCATCACCATGCGAAAACTGCGTCAGTTTCAAGACTTGGGACATGAAGTCACCTTCCTCATTGGAAGTTACACCGCACTGGTAGGCGACCCTTCTGATAAAAACAAGGCGCGTCCGATTTTAACAGAGGAACAAGTCGCCGAAAATGCGCGGACGTATACAGAGCAGGCGTTTCGTGTGTTAGACCGCGAGAAGACCAAAGTCCGCTATAACGGTGAGTGGTTGTCGAAACTGACACTTGTGGATTTGATCCGTCTTGGTCAGAACTTCACAGTACAACAATTTTTAGCACGTGATAATTTTTCAAACCGTTTGGATAAAGGCGAGCCAATCTATATTCATGAAACTTTTTATGCATTGATGCAGGGGTATGATGCTGTTGCCATGGAGACTGATGTGCAGATCGGCGGTTCTGACCAGTTGTTCAATATCATTGTGGCTGGACGCAAGCTGCAGGAAGCGCTCGGGCAAAGACCTTTGGTCGGCATTATTACCGCAATCCTGCCTGGCACAGACGGCACACAGAGAATGTCCAAATCCACTGGAAATATCGTGCCGATCAACACGGGCGCAAATGATATGTTTGGTAAGTTGATGTCTGTGCCTGACACGGCGATGGCGTTATATATGCGGCTAGTCACACGCTGGAGTCCGCAGGAAATAGAAAGGGTAGAGCAGGATGTGACTTCAGGTGTTTTACATCCGCGTGATGCGAAGATGAAGATGGCAAGTGAGATCGTTTCCATTTTTTACAGCGACGATGAAGCCAGATCTGCGCAGGAAAATTTCATTAAGACCTTTCAACATAAGGAAATTCCCGATGAAATGCCTGAGTATGCGCTGCAAACGGGCCAAACCATTTTGGATGTTATTCTTGCCTCGAATCTGGCAGAGAGCAAGAGCAAGGCGCGTTCATTGATTGACCAGAAAGGTGTACGGCTGGACGGCGAAGTGCTGGAGCGTGGCGATACGCCATTCCCGCACCCTGGCGTTTTACAGGTGGGTAAGCGGCGTTTCCTGCGGGTGAAGTAAATAATAAGGATCGGAAGTCCTGGTCTTGAAGGTATATGCATCCAAAAAATGTGATGATCAAAACTCATCACATTTTTTATTTGCCTTTTACAACACACTCATTATTCGAAACCAATTACAGATTAGCAACCATCCTGAAAAATACCTCCACGATCTGCGGGTCAAATTGTTTGCCTGAAAGGCTGCGGATATATTTCAAGATTTTTTCTCTTTGCCACGCGTTTCGGTAGGGGCGGTCTGAAGAGAGTGCATCCCAAACATCTATGACAGCAAAGATGCGGGCGGAAAGGGGGATTTCTTCGCCTTTTAATCCACGTGGGTAACCGCTTCCATCCCACCATTCATGATGACAATAGACAACATCAAGCGCGGGGCGCAGGTATTCGATCGGATAAAGCATGTCGAAGGCATATTGTGGATGGTGATTCATTTCAAGCCGTTCTTCCTGTGTCAGAGGACCATTTTTGTGCAGGATGCTGTCAGATACACCCATTTTACCGATATCGTGAAGCAGGGAGCCGTGACGGATATGCAATAATTCTGACTCGGGAATGTTCATTTGCCGTGCCAGCTTAAGGGTCAGATCAGTAACGCGGTTTGTATGTCCCTGAGTCTCCTTGTCGCGTAGTTCCAGGGCTTTGCCCCATCCTTCCAATGTTATATCGTAGGCTAACGCAAGTTCCTGGTTGGTATGCTGCAGGTTTTCAAAAAGCTGGGCATTGTCGATCGCAATAACTGCTTGTTCTGCAAGTGTGTGTAGGAAGTCGAGCCAGTCTGCATTGGGAGAGAATTCCCTGCGGAAGTAGGTTTCAAGGATGCCCCTGGTAGTGCCTTTGCTAAAAAGCGGGATGGCATAATAACTTGTGAAGTTTTCGGATTTTGGCGATTTAAGCCTGATGGGGTTGTTTTCTTCGTTGAGATCTTTTATAAAATAAGCGCTGCGGCTTAACAGGATCTGTCCGGCTAGCTCATCCCCGATGTACAATGGTGTGCGCGTATTTTCACGGTTCTTATATCCGGCAGCAGCATAAGATTCAAAAGTTTGATTGCCGGGGTTAAATACGAGAATGGTGACTGCACTGACTCCCATTTTTTTTATTAGATGTTCGGTCAGAATACCGAGTGTGATTCGCAGATCAAGACTGGATGCGATGGCGGTATCTAATTCCCGCAGGGTGGTTAGGCGCTGGATCTGTTCCTCGCTCCGCTCGTAAAGGTTGGAGCGGTAGATGGCGTTGCCCGCAATATCGGCGAGCGTGGTGACCAGGCGGGTTTGGTGTGATTTGAATTTTTGTGGCGCAATTAATGCCACCGCCAGGGCGCCAATCGTTTCGTTTGCGGCGCGAATTGGGACGGCAATGCTGTTCAAATCTTCCCCAAAGGAGTCCTTGTTTGCTGCATGGAGGGATGCATCATTGGCTATATTGCTCGTAACATACGCCATTCCACTCGAATAAACGGTGCCGATAATGCCTTCCCCTGGCTTGAAATTAGGCTTGGCCAGGTCCTTGAATTGTCCTGAAGTTGCCTTTGCCTCCAGCTGATTATTCTCACCATCATATAGCCAGATAGCGACTGAGTCCGTGCTCATGTTGGTTTTGATCTCACTCAACAGGATTGGAAGCATTTCCTGTACATCACGCGCTGCGCGCAAGGCAAATGAAACGCGGCTTACAATCTCCAGTTCATCAAGGCGCTGTTTTGTTTCTGTGAATAAACGGGAATTCTCAAGTGAAGTTGCCGCTTGATGTGCAAATGTTTGGGCGGTAACAGCTTCGTTCTGCGTGAAGGCTCCGGGAGCAAGGCTGTCCAGGGTAATATACCCAATCACCTGTCCTCGTGAAAGCATGGGAACACCCATCCACCCATGAACATTTTTGATATCCCCCCAATTTTCAAAACGCACATCCTTTTCGCAATCTTCAATTATTAAAGGTTCGTATGTTTCGCTCATGATTCTGCAGAGGATATTATTGGCAGGGAAGGTTTGCCCCATGGCTTTTTCAGGGTTGGGTAGTCCCCTGGCGGCTGTGATGTGGATGCAATCTCCTTCCAGTTCCAAAATTGATGCGCTGTCATACGGAGTGATTTTAAATAGCCACTCCAGAATCGCTTCATGCAGGGAGGGCAGGTCAAGCATGGTCGTAAGCACGGTGGCTGCCTGTCTGACGATCTCAGCATCCTTGCGGCGTTTTTGTTCCAATTCAAAGAGCCGCGCATTTTCTATTGCGGTGGCTGCCTGGTTGGCAAACGTTTGAGCCAGGATGCCGTGTTCCTCTGTGTAAACGCCGGCTGTTTTACTATCCAGGTTGAGGAAACCAATCAGTTTGTCCTGTGTGTACATGGCAACGCACATCCACCCGTGAATATAGGAACTTCCCTCCCATTTTTCAAAATACTCATTTCTCTGGGCATCTGAAATGATGAATGGCTTCCTGCTTGCAGCAACCCGTTTCCATTTTTCCGTTATTGGAAAATTTTGTCCAATATGAAAATGATCAGGCAAATTGCGCTTTGCTGCGAGCCGTTCGGTGTCCCTGTTGTTCAGCATAATGGATGCACTGTCATAAGGCGCAATTTTTCCCAGCCAGTCCAGTATGTTTTCAAGCAGGCTGTTGATATTGAGGGTGTTGGCAAGCGCTGATGTAGCCTGGCTGAGAATTTCAGCCTGATTGCGACGGTGATGTTCCAGGTCAAATAATCGCGCATTTTCCAACGCAATTGCAGCCTGATTGGCAAATGTTTGTGCGATGGAGGCATGTTCTTCGGTAAAGAAGCCGGGGGTTTGGCTGTCGAGGTTAAGAAAACCAATGATCTTTTCATTGATAAATAGGGGGATTTCCATCCAGCCACGGATATAACTTGTCTCCTCAAATTTTTCAAAGCGGGCATCTTGTTGAACATCAGGAATTATCACAGGCTGGCGCAAACTATATGAATCCCCCCATTTCTCGAGGTCGGATATGTATTTCCTGCCGATCAGTTCTGTGGGGATGTTCCGCCCGGCGATGATCTCGAAATATCCCTGATTGATCACCTCAATTGATGCGCTGTCGTAGCCGATCAGTTTTGACAGTGAAGAAAAGATGGTTTCAAAAAGTTTATCCGTCTCAAAAAGCGAGGTCAACTCTCCGGTTGTTTCGCGCAAAATATCCGCCTGCTTTCGGCGTTTTTGTTCCAATTCAAAGAGCCTAATTCTTTCAATGGCTTTTGCCATTCCACCTGCAATGGTGTTTAGCAGTCTTTCGTCTGTTCTTGAAAACGCATTGAGCTGCCTGCTTTCGACATTTAAGACGCCAATGATGATCGAGCCATTGCAGATGGGAGTGCATAACTCTGAGTGAATCCCTCCTGTTGTCTCGTAGTATGCGGGTTCAAATGATATATCCCCTGTGCAAATGGAGTGTCCAGTAGCGGCAACTTTTCCGGTGATTCCCATGCTTAATGGCATGTAACGCTCCAGGTTTTCGCGGCTGGTTCCGCGATATGAAGCATGGGGCTTTAGTTTATCTTGTGTTTCATTTAACAGAAGAACACCGCAGTTGTCAGGGTATAACATATCCCCAATAATGTCTGTAATCTGTTGCAGTAATTCGTCCATGGTGTTTGCCATGGATTCGGACAGCGCAACAGCGTGCAGAACGGTCAATTCCTTTAATTGTTTTTGAGTGGCATCTTCACTGCGTTTACGCTCCGTGATGTCTTGCGCCACGGCAATAATTGCATCCTGCCCAAAGTAAGTACCTTTGAATAAGCGGACATCTTTTGGGAAGATATCCCCATTGCTACGCCTTCCCCAGAACTCAAGTTGTTGGGGAATCCCGTTGACTGCGTCTTGAAGGGCGCACGCGATCTTATTCATGTCGTTTTTGTCTGGCGCACTGAGAATTTCCGGAGTCTTTCCAAGAAAGTAATCTTTTGGATACCCATACATATTTACAGCACCATTATTTACATCAAGAAAAACCCCATTAATATCATGGATGTAAATTGCATCATGAATACTGTTGAATAAGCCGCGGTAACTGGCTTCGCTGTTTTGTAATGCCTCTTCAGAAAGTTTTTTCGCAATTGCGGCACTCAGTGTATTGGCGGCGGCTTTGAGCGCTTCGATCTCGGCTTCGGTCCATTCTCTTTCCTGTGTGCATTCATCAAAGCCAATAAATCCCCACCAATCACTTCCGATTTTAAGCGGAATACAGACCAGGGCAAGGATTTCCTGCTCCGCTATAAAATTTTTCTCCATGGGCGGAAAGGTTTCAATGGATCCATAGACAGGGAGTCCCTGGTTGAAAAGATCAATCCAACGTGAGAAACCATCTGCAGCAAAGTCTTTATTTTGTAGAGCTTTATTGTTGATCTGGGGCTTTACGCCATCGTTGCACCATTCGAAAACTTGAGAAGTATGAATAATATTATCAGGTGAGGTTTGCTTTTTGATGACATATACACGACTGACCTGTGTCGCTTTTCCCAGCCGTTCAAGCACTTGGCTTATACATTCCTCCCAATTAACAGATCTAAGGAATTGTTCAGCAGAAAACCCCACCGCTTTAAGGATGGCATCGCGGTGTTGTAAATTTTCTTCCACTTGTTTTTGGCTGGAAATATCCAGGAGTATGCCATGCCAAAAGAGGGGAGTTTCATCTTCCATGACGAGGGACGCATCTTCTTTCACCCAAACATAATGACCATCCCGGTGCCGTATTCTATACTCAATCCGGAATGGTTCACCTGTTTCGTCGGTTCGGATATCTTCAGCGATGACGCGATTTTTGTCAGCAGGGTGCAGGGAGCTTTCCCAGATGTTATCCCCGGCTATCCATTCTTCTGGTGTATAGCCAAGCAGGTCAACCAGACGCGGGCTCATGTAGTGTGTGACATCAGGACGGTTGAACTGGTCCATGAAAACAACTGCTGGTAAATTTTCAACAAGCGAACGGTAGCGCTCCTCGGCCTCGATCAGTGAGTTTTCGGCATTTTTTTGTTTTGTAATGTCGGTAACAAATCCTTCATAGTATAAAATTTTTCCGTTTTCATCCCTGACCGACCGCGCATTTGTTGACGTCCAAATGATGCCGCCATCTTTTTTTAGATTTCTTGCTTCAAATTTGTCAACGGCATTGTCCCGCTCCATTGCTCTGGTAAATTCCCGGCGACTCTCCTCCGCCAAATGAATTTGTGTACTGATATCCGTGATGCTTTTGAGCATCTCTTGCGGGGAATTGTACCCATAGATCTGAGCCATTGCCGCATTGACAAAAATGAAGTGCCCATGGGTGGAGGAACGGAAAATCCCCTCGGTGGTCGATTCAAAAAGGTCTGAAAAATTTTGTTCCGCTGTTTTTAGCGTTCTATTTTCTTTTTTTATGAGTATGAAGAGAAGGAGTGCAGTGCTGATAACATAAAACCAGCCTTTATACATTTGGATAATCAAATACTGGTCTTGATCGGCAAACAATAAGGCAATCGCCTGGTCTGAAAGCAGAATCCAAAAAAAACCTAACAAGGCGTAGATAAGAGATATTTTTAACGCGGATGAGACTCTCTGCTTTATCATTCTGACCGAGAAATTTTTCCCTTGATTGATTATAGACTCTTTTCAAGGTTTTTTCATAATAATACTTTAACAAAAAAGCAAGCCCAAAAAGGCTTGCTTTTGAAGAGGCGTCGAGGGGATTTGAACCCCTGATGAGGATTTTGCAGACCCTTGCCTTACCACTTGGCCACGACGCCATATACACAATGAGGATTGCTGACTGAACATCTTCCAATCCGCAACCCTCTATGTTTGAGCGGGCGATGGGATTCGAACCCACGACCTTCTCCTTGGCAAGGAGACGTACTACCACTGTA
>JAIFNG010000086.1 GCA_020047815.1 Anaerolinea sp. | reverse complement strand
TCAGTTTGCCAATGCCTTCGAACATGGTCAGGCATAATGGATCGGCGGCATCCAGGCAGTGGTTGACAGGATCAGCCAGTGACGAGGCAAAAGCCAACGAGGTGGGGATCAGCAGCAGGAGCAAAGCCAGTAACACAGCACGCTTCGTCATCCTGGCGCTCGCTTGTGTTGGATGATCATTCCCAGCGTTCCAAATACAACCTGGATTGCGCTATAAACCATGATGCGGATCGATTCTTCCAATACGCGATTTTCAGTTGGATCTTCCTGTTCAATTCGGATCGGAACATCCAACGCACCGCCATGCCACATCCAACGCACCGCCATGCCATTCCAGATTTCGACTGCCGTACTCTCCCAGATCGAGACTGCCGCGCAATAACAGGTCCTGGGTCTCTCCGACCAGGATGCTGCATGCGCCATGTTCATCGGTCGTGCATCCATCTGAGAAGGCGCCGCGTACTTCCAGTTGATCGGCGGCAATGACTTCATAGAAGTACAGGTCCATGGAAATATGCAGATCGGGGAGCGGTTGCCCGGCTGCATTTGATATGGAAATGTTGACACGGGTTTCATTCAACGCCGAGGCATAAACAATCCCGGCGGGGATGGGATGGATGAATAAAGTCAGGAGCAGCACCTGTTTGATCATGCGTGTTCCTTCCGCGATCGGGCGTATGTCCAATACACGATCATGCCCGCCAGCACAGTCGCAGTCAGGATGAACCAGGGGTTGCCCTCCCTGACCGCAACTCCTCCATCTTTCTCCTGAAAGTCATATGGCCCGGCTTCAGTTCCTTTGACCCTGTCCTGCTCCAGATCAACCAACACAGGAGCTTCCAAGGCACCGCCCGGCCAGATCACGTCCCGGCCGCCGTACTTGCCCAGGTCGAGTCTGCCGCGCAGCAATCCGCGGGTCTCGCCGATCACGATCGTGCACTCACCGTTCAGGTCCGTGGTGCAATGATCTGAAAAAGTTTTCTGCGCTTGTGTTTGTCCAGCACTGAGTTTGAAATCATATAAGACCAACTCAACCCTCACGCCCTGCATTGGATTGCCCGCGGTATCCGCGATCATGACATGCACGCTGGAGGTTGTGAAAAGGATGGAAAGTAATACCAGGAATCGCATCATATTCACTGTCCTTGATCCACGCCTGCCTGCCAGTCATAGCCAGGACAGCCAAAGGTGGCTGCGGGATCGACGGCGCCTTCCGGTCCGTTGATCTGGTAGTGCAGATGATCGCCGGTGCTGTTGCCTGTGTTGTTGACATGCCCGATCACTTCGCCTGCCTGCACGGTCTGACCCGCTGCGACAGCCACATCGAGCAGATGCATGTAGGTGGCTTTCCATTCGCTTTCTTCCCCACAATATCCTCCGATCGTTCCATCATGATTCAAGTCAAGGTTGAGCTCCTCTTCGCACACTGCTGCGCAAGTTCCGCCGATCAGACCGTCATGATTGATATCCAAGTTGACCTCCTCTTCACAGGTCTGTTCCAACCCGATCAACTGCACGAAGTTGCCCATGCCGTAATTCCACTGGGCAGGCGCGGAGTAGACCGCTTGTGCGACCAGCGCATTGGCCGTGGCGATCACCGGCGCGCCGTGAATGGCGGTTGAATTCACTCCGGAGCTGTCCCAAAAGTTGGTCAGGTCAATGCCGTAATGGGTGAAGCCGGGAAAATAATGCGGGGTGCAGTAATAGGCGGAGATCACACCCCAGTTACAGTCCTGATATTGCACCGGCCAGCCCCGGAACGGATTGTCTGCATAGACCTGCGAGATATTGGCGCAGGTCCCGCCGCCCGGCGGCACACCCTGATTCCCGAATCCGCCCACGGTTTGAAATCCGCCGAACATGCTTCCGCTCATTTGCAGCGAGGCGATCAACATTCCGCAGACACACACGAAAAGGAGAATAGGCAGGAGGTATTTGATCTTTTTCATGGCAGGAATAACGGCAGGGTCGGGGGCTCGCCGGGAAACCAGATTTCCAGGTCCTGGTTGGGCTGCTCGGGGACTTGCACCGTGCCAAATAATTGCAGGTATGGGATGTCGATCAGGATGGTCTTGCCATAGTGCGTGACCGGGATGCAGAATTCTGCCTTGCCCTCCTGTGTGTAGGTACTGCCCAGCCGGGCATAGGTCTGATCGAGGAAGAAGATCTGCAAGCCGGTGATCCCTTCGGCAGGCGACATCATCTTGTCCTGGTTGTCTGCAAGCCGGTGATCCCTTCGGCAGGCGACATCATCTTGTCCTGGTTGTCATCCACATAGACACGCGCGCGGATGTAATAGCCGCCGCACGAGAGACCGCCGAAGACGGCCACTCCACCCTGTCCTGGCCAGGCTGCGGGGGTGAGGGCATAAAAACCACCAGCAGCACTGCTGGTGCCTGAGGAACCACTACCTGTGTTCGTGTTGGCATTCTCATTGGTGTCATTGATGGTGATAATTGCGGGCACGGTGATAATGATGATCGGACCGGGGCTTGGCGTGCTGATTGGCAGCGTGCCGGTCGGTGTGAGGCTGGGTGGGATGGTGGGAGCGGCGGTCGCAGTCTGGGTGGCTGTGCTGGTCGGGGTTGCTGCAGGCGCTGCGTATGGCGCTCCGGACGGGGTGAAGTTTGAGGTCCAGCGGGCGATCCTGGAAATCCTGAATTCATCCAGGTTTCCATGTAGCGGTGCTGCAGACAAGCCAATATACAGAGGTGCTGCAAAATTAGGCAGACTGTCGGTATCGATGGCCGATCCGATCTGTGTCCCATTTTCAAACAGGCGGAATGTATCGCCATCGCGCACCACGGCGATATGGGTCCAAAGTGAGAAATTCGGATTCGCCATCCCTGTCAGGGATATCAATTCAACGCCTGCGGAGCTGACCGCGAAGTCCCAGGTTGTGGAACTCCTGGTGATGTTCATCAGGTTATTGCTGTCCTGCTCTTGTGAGAAAACAGCAGCGGTTTCCCCGGACCCAACAGGTGATGTGAACATGACCCAAAAATCGAACGTGAAATCTCCGTCTGCGAAATACACATCGTCGGTGTCCAGCGCCAGGATGGAATCGTCGTTTGCCAATTCCAGCGACTGACCAAATCTGGCGGTTGAGGCTGTGATGCGGGGCGTTCCAATGGCGACCCAGACCTTTCCGCTTTCGTCGTTGAACTGGGTTGAGCCTTCCGCGCCATCCATGTGCAGCAGTACCACCGTATTCGCGTCATCCACAAGGCCGAGCGGTCTGGCAAAGATCAGCTGCGGGGTGGCAAGCAGGACGATCAGGATCGCAAACAAAATGGTACGGGGATTGAGGAATCGAATTATTTTCATGGCTCCTTCTATGGCAGATACAAAGGCAGGATTGGTGGGTCGCCCGGGAACCAGATCTCCAGATCCTGATCGGGCTGTTCGGGGATCTGCAGCGATTTAAATAGCTGTAAATAGGGGATGTCGATATACACGGGCTTGCCGTATTGAACCGGCGGTATGCAGAAGGCGGCATGTCCATCCAGGGTATGGGCACTGCCCAGCCGCGCGTATGTTTGGTCGAGCAGGAAGATTTGGAGAGCGGTAACGCCTTCGGCGGGCGACATCAACTTGTCCTGGTTGTCATCCACAAAAACGCGCGCGCGGATGTAATAGCCGCCACACACATTCGCACCCCAGATCGGTGATCCTCCCAGTCCTTGCATCGGCGCGGGTGTTAAGGCAGTAAAGCCGCTGCTGCCGCCGTTCGTTGTGTTGGTATTTGTGTTGCCGTTGTTGATGATGATATTGGGGACAAGGATCACGATGGACTGCTGAATTCCTGGTGTGCTGGTCGGGATGGCTGTGGCGGTCACAGTCGCGGTGGGGGTATGTGTTATTGTGGGCAGCGGCACATCGGTTGCAGTCACGGTGGGTGTGATTGTCGGGGTTTCAGTCTCGGTTTCAGTGGGTGTGAATGTAGGTGTATGCGTTGGTATTTCAGTTGCAGTCTCGGTGGGTGTGAAGGTAGAAGTAGAGGTCGGTATATCCGTTGCAGTTTCGGTGGGTGTGAAAGTTTCTGTGTGCGTTGGTGTGTCGGTCGCAGTCTCGGTGGGTGTGAAGGTAGGCGTAGAAGTCGGTATTTCAGTTGCGGTTTCAATGGGTGTGAAAGTAGGTGTATGCGTCGGTATTTCAGTTGCAGTCGCGGTAGGCGTAAAGGTCGGTGTGAGTGTCGGTGTGTTCGTTGCTGTTGGGGTAGGCGTGAGGGTCTGGGTACTGGTTGGGGTTGGCGTCGCAGCGACATATTCCACATCCACGGAGCGCATATGGATAAAACTGCCTGTCGCTCGAACAGACCAGCTCCTGCATCCAGCGGGCACGACCAACGAGAAACTATTGAAACCGGCCACTTTACCCGTCTGGGCCAGGTTCTGTGTCAGGCTTGCAGAACATGCCGTGATAACCGCTTTGCCCACCCCGTTATCAACCCATTCATATGCAAGCATGGCTTCAAAATAGGTGACGTTCCGATCAAAGCTTCCGCTGACCACTCCTCCATTGTTGATCCTGGTCACGTTTTCTGTGCAGCCAGATAAGCAGCTTCCTCCGCCTTCCTCGGGCGGAAGATTGGACCAGTCCTTGTGATACAGATTCTCGTATCCCACATTGCCGCTCCAGTCCATGTAGCCTGTGCTGTGTGCCTGGTCATAGGTGCGTCCTGTAAGCAGGGAGGTTGCATACAACGGGGCAAAAGCCAGTGAGGCGGTGATGGGAATGATCAAAATAAATGTATTCTTTCTCATGGTTGGCATCTATGGCATGAGCACCGGCAGCACTGGTGCTTCAATGGGAAACCAGATCTCCAGGTCCTGGTCTGGTTGTTCTGGCACCTGCACTGCTTTAAATTGCTGTAAATAGGGGATGTCGATGTACACGGATTTTCCGTATTGCGCGGGTGGAATGCAGAAGGCGAGATGCCCATCGAGGGTATAGCCGCTGGCGAGCCGGGCGTAGGTTTGATCGAGCAGGAATATTTGCAGGCTCGTGACCCCTTCTGCTGGCGACATCTGCTTGTCCTGGTTGTCATCGACATACACGCGCACCCGGACGTAATAGCCGCCGCAAACATTCGCGCCCCAGATCGTTGACCCGCCCTGACCTTGCAGCGGCCCCGGTGTCAGCGCAGTGAAACCACTCCCGCCAGAACTGCCCCCGCCTCCGCTGGTTGTGTTGGTATTGGTGTTGCTGTTGTTGATGGTGATATTCGGGACGAGGATCACGACGGACTGCTGAACTGCGGTCGTGCTGGTGGCCGTGGCGGTTGCTGTCGCAGTCGGTGTGCGCGTTGGGACAAGCGTGCCGGTGGCGGTGGCAGTAGCTGTCGATGTCAGGGTGTTGGTTGCTGTAGGCGTATACGTGCCGGTCGCCGCCGTAGTTGGAGTGAATGTATTTGTTGGCAGCGCTGTGCCGGTTGCGGTAGCAGTTGCAGTTGGGGTGAATGTCTGCGTGAAGGTTGGGGTTGGTGTATTGGTTGGAGGAGCTGCCACATATTCCACATCCGCTGAGCGCATATGAATAAAACCGCCGGATGCTTGAACCGACCAGGTTCTGCATCCCGCAGGCACGGTCAATGCGAAGCTATTAAAACCAGCCGGGCTCGAACTGGATTTTCCCAGGTACTGTGTACGGCTTGCGGAACAGGCGGAAATAATGGCTGTGCCAACACCGCTGCCATTCCATTCATATGCCAGCATGGCTTCAAAATAGGTTACATCGCGGTCGAAGTTCCCGCTGACCACTCCACCTGTGTTGATCCTGGTTACGTTTTCCGTGCAGCCCGATAGGCAACTGGCTCCACCTTCTTCGGGCGGCAGGGAAGCCCAATCCTCGTGATATAGATTCTCATATCCCACACTGCCGGTCCAGTCCATGAATCCTGTATTGTGTGATTGGTCATAGGTGCGTCCTTCGAGCATGGAAATTGCAAACAACGGGGAATATGCCAGTATGGGAAAAGTGGCTACGACCAGGAGAATAAGGAAAGGATATTTTTGTTTTTTCATCTAACCTCTGCACAACTAGGAATGGGTTAGATACCGGCTCTCCATACAGACGCAAAAAAACGGCGCTCCATTTTCAGGAGCGCCGTTAGCAGGCACAATACACCCATTGGTTCACTTGTCGCGTGCAAGTTTATAACAGGTGCTATTTTATGTCAACAAACAATAATGCAAGAAACTGATTTATTGGCTTCCAAGATTAGATAAATGAATCTGGTGCGGGGGTGATGATCGTAGAGTCATACCTATCCGGAGGATAGGTAGTCCGCATCGTTATTTGATCTGTCTGCGACGGAGCACCGACGGAGGTGCGGCGGAGTACCCACGGAGTACCAGGCAGCAGAGCATTTGGAAAGACTTACTTTTCCTGTCACCAACGGAGTACCAGCGGAGCATCAACGGAGGTGCAACGGAGTACCAGCGGCGGGCTAATCGTGCATCATATAATCTTGAGAAATTCGTTGAAAAGGAATTCGTCGAAATACTGACTCTTGTTTTTCATAAGAATGGCAGCTTCCTTGGACCCAAACGCACCGCGATAGGCGCGTTCGCTAGTCAGAGCATCATACATATCCGTGATCCGAATGATCCTGGCTGCCAATGGGATCGCAGTCCCAATTAACCCGGATGGATAACCACTGCCATCGTAATTTTCATGGTGATAGAGAATGGCATCCCCGATCACTGGGTCAAGATTTAACGGCTGGATCAAATCATAACCCAAGACGGTATGTTGTTGAACCATCAGGTATTCAGCATGGGTCAAGCGCGTGGGTTTGTTGATCACGGTTTCGCTGATGACCAGTTTGCCAATGTCATGCAGGATGGCGGCATGAGCTAATTGTTTTAGTTTGCTGCGAGGGAAATCCGTTTGCAGCGCCAGTTGCAGGGATAGATCTTTGACATGACTGGAATGTTCCATCATATACGGATCCCGAAGGTCCGATACACTAACAAGAAAAAGCGTCAATCGGTCTGTCAGGGAAGCGGAAGGAGTCTTCTGCATCTTGATCTATCTACTCACTACGCTGGCAAGTGCGGAAAAATCCGCAAACGGGGTTTGTTGGAATGATGGATACGATCCATCCCCAAGTGTTTTACCATTTAGCACGTTTAAAATCTGGTCTGCCGATCTCTCGCGTAGAGCCGAAGAAACGTACCAGGTAACACTGGCAATAATCGGCACCAATGCACCGTTCTGGTCTGCGATCAGATAACACGGGGTATAGGCTTCGAGTTTGAAATCGCCATTCTCATGAGCCATAAAGCAAAAGGCATAAATTTCTCCGGCAACGCTGCCGTGGGCCAGCACCGGATAAGAGACCATCTGCCGGATCGTAATCCGAACAGCAGGAATGTTCTGTTTTGAAACAATAATTGACCCAACCTCCAGACTGTCCACCAGGACAGCGCCGTTGAAGTTGGTGACAGGGGTGCCGCGATACATCAATAATTCACCTTTTCTTTTACGTTAATGGTTTTGGGAAGTCGAAACCCATGGGTTGTCGTAATTACCAAGCAGCTTGCCCAACTTTGTGACTCTTCATATGGAATGGACTTTGCGGTTCTCAAGCATGTCGATATTATGGCATCCGGATGTTGCCTGCTCAATTGTCTGTAAAGCCAAATAAGCGCCCATACAGTTCCTGTTTGTATGGCTTTTTCAGTTCGGAAAAAGTGGATTGATAAATATGCGCTTCGAGGCTGTCTCCCACTTCAGCCCCTGCAAGATCCGCGTCGAACAAAGCCCTGAGCGCATATGGGGTGAGTTGTGCAAGTTTGTCGAATCCTCCATGCGCACCTGCATAGGCATTTTCGTTGAGACGCTTGACCGCCAGTCCGACCGGGTTTTTTATCTGCACGCCTTCGGCCGAATAGGCATACAAGATCCAGGACACAAATCCGGCGGACAGCGTCGCCAGATCCCTGCCCCACTTGACTTTATTGGCTACCAGCAGGTTTTTCCGGCTCCCGGGATTGACCTGATTGTTGTCCATCAAAAAATCAAAATCCCAATAGGACCGGCTCCCCGTCCCGACAAGAACGGCAGCAGGGCCTGTAATTTTCTGAGTGCTTTTCACGGGTTGGGTTTCCTGAGGCTTATTGAGGTTTAATAGAGGTTGGATGAGGTTATTTAATAGAGTCTCACTTTTTCTCAATCCGAGTCTCATTTTTTCCAAAAGCGAGTCTCGTTTTTTCCCATCCAGAGTCTCACTTTTTCCAAAGGTGGGTCTCACTTTTTCCACGTCTGTGTCCATGGCTTCGCTGATCAGTGGTTCCTGCTGGTGAACCAGGAGTATTCTCCATGACAGCCGTACGAACAAAGGCAGTAAATTCAGGTCTCTGCATCCAGCCCAGAAATGATTTCGAGGTCACCCCGATCCAGCGCGCGACAGTTGAGATGCCGCCGCGCACTATGGCAAATTCCTTTTGTGTGCCGGTCGCATGATCGAACCAGCACTTGTCGCGCAGGATGATGATCGCCCACGCCTGGGCATGTGTGAGTTTCAAGGCGGGCACAACCACTCGCAGAAAATAATGTGTGATAAATACTTTGCCAAAGGCACTCGTAATACGGTCGTACACCTTTTCGCACTCAAGTGCCAGGTCTTCCGGCAGGTCTCCTTTGATATCAAGCAGGCGGCGAACCATATCCTGAATGCGACGGGGTTGGTCGGTCTGGACAGCCACATCCTGGTTGATCCAGTCCGCCGGGTCACGTTCGGCTAGATTGCCCAGGGTCTGCAGGACAGACTGTCTTGCTTCATCGTGCGTTGCGGTCATGGCAATATCGGCCAGCAAAATAGATTCGATCAATGCGCAATCATGACGTGTCAGGAGCGGGGATGTCAGAACTCGATACCGATTTGCATATGAATTGCTGTGGGCGTCCTCCGGCAAAATCTCGACATGTCCACCTGCGACAAACTTTATGGCACCCAACCCTTGTGCATCCTGCAGTTCGCGGAAGAAGGCAGATCGGCTCATCATCGCAAAACGCATGACCTCGTAATGCGGGATATTACGAATCGTCCCCTTGCCCTCTTTATTTTGTCGATAGATCGCCTGCAGGAAACCAACCCACAGGGACATCTCTTTTGGGGTCATATCGCCATATTCCAGCAGCCGCAGACAATACCCATCAAGCATGACCACATGATCCGGGTGTACTTCAGCACGATACTTTGTAAGGTCCATCGGTTCCATGATCACGTTTTCAGCACTCGGGGGTTCTCCATCGGTATTTTCATTTTCAAGGTCAGCCGCATCCTGCGCGACCACGAAGTTGACCTGGACATTGGTGTTCAAGATGTCACTCAACAATTGCGTGGTTTTGCTTTCAATTCTGCTTTCCAGCCATTCACGGGCATATGCATTGCGTACTGCAACGTTCAGCACTCCATCTTCAAAGGATATCCCTTGTGTATCCCGCACCCAGGTATCAAAGCTGGCGTGTGGCATTTCTGAAACCAGTTTTTCCTTTACCTTACTCCAGATACTGACAGGTTCCTCTGCCACCATTGAGACTACGGTTACTCGCAAGTCTTCAAGCGTGCTGCCAAATACATCCCGCAGATAAGGGACGAGCGCGTCAAAATGACCGCGGACCTGGCAAGCCGCGTCATCGTGATCCGTTTCCAGCAGGAGAGTTCTTCCATCAAACGAAACCACCCGCATAAGATAAAGCTTGTCGATGTCTGCCGGAGGTGAATACGTTTTGAATTTAAATTTATCAAGTTCCGCTTTGGACATCGGCGTTCTTCGCATGAGCTCGTTTTCATCATCGACCGACTTCTGTTCACCGCAAATACTGTGGATCATATGATTCCATTTTGCCTGCGATTGATTATTTGTTGTCATATTATTTTCCATGGTCTTGAAAATGATGGCGTTAGTGTTATTTTGGGCATTCTTGGCAATTGTTGACAGTCAAAAATTCGCGGTCGATTTATTGACTGCCAATAATTAGAACTCCCAGTTGCCGAGGATCTCATTTGCAGCCTGCCGGGTGTCGTCTTCTGGTTCAACTGGGCTCGTTTGTTTCAGCATGCCGCCGCTGCGCAAGGCTGTCTTGAGGGTGTTCATGCGCTGTCCCTTCGGGATGGATGCCAGCCAGGCAAGTATGTCTGCATCAAACTCTGGATGCAGCCAGCCGGAGAGCACGATCCGCACCGAACGAATTGTTTTTGGTTTCCGCCCGCGTTTCTTCTTCATCGCTTCATCAACAACAATTTATACAATCCGCGCGCAATGGACAACACGGGATTATCCGGCAGCACTGCCTTGCCGTTGAATTGGCGTGTGAGATGATCGCTCAGAAGCAAAGCGCCGCCGCCCACGATGATCACACGCGCGAAGCGCTTGAACGCCATACCCCATCGTTTTTCGATCTCGCCATTGACCTCGCGTGCCCAGACCGGCAAGGCGTTGGTAATGTCCAATCGTCCGGCACGCAGGGATGAATCCAACTCGCCAAGCGAGTACATGTTTTGGTCATTGACCAATTCCAGCAGGCGGCGCACGCCCACGGTCTGTCCGGCAGTGAAACGCTCCACCGGAGCACGGTCACGCACGACCAGCAGTTCAAGTGTGTTAAACCCCACACTCAGGATCCCAACCTCCTGCTTGAGCAATCCGGCATGCTCGGGAATAAACTTGCCCTTGTCGTCCAGTACGTAATCAAAAAGCGCCGCCACAGGTTGCGGGATCAGCTTGACTTCCGCGATCTGGATCCGCTCCGCTTTCTCATCCGCCAGCCAGTGGTGGATGCCCTTGAAACGTGCGCGCACCTGATTGGCATATTCCTTGGCCGTGTCACCTGACATCATCTGCAGCGGCAGCCCGCCCATCATCACGATCGGCTGCGTGATGGCGCCATGCTGTTGTTGATATCGCGTGATGGATCCATAGAACAAGGCCATCATTTCGGGAGATCCCGTCAATCGGTCGAAGTCCAGGTTTTCGACCGGGCGTCCATAGTCATGCGCTCCTTCGCCGGTATAGAAAGAGCCGTGCTGGGTTTTGATCTCCATTGGACGCAGCAGCTGCCGCAGTCCGAGTACACCGTTCAGATGCTGTGAGCCGTTGATCGCGACCTGGGATAGAAACTGCAATCCGCCGCTGGATCCGTATAGTTTGTTGGCGCCCATGCCGAGGTCTTCGCCGAGATAGAAAAAGTTGTTTTCCATGCTGTTTTTCCTTTTACGCCGTTAATGGGCGGTTAAATGTGGTTTGTCGGTCGGTTTGCACGGTTTGTCGGTCAGTTGGAGGTGGTTCGTGGCGGTTTGTTGGGGTTTGTTGGGTTTGTCGGTTTGTCAACAAATCCCTCGCCTTTGCGGTTAGGGAGAAGGAATTGTCCTTCCTGCCATCCTTTGACAGCCACCCGCGCAAGGCCCAGCTCTCCTGCAGTTTGCGTGCCTGGATCTGTGAAGTCTGCCCCCACTCGATGATTCGGCTTTGAGACAATCTGCCTTGCGATGATTCGATCGCACGCAAAAACAGATTGCGTTCAAGCTCCGTCAGGGCTTCATGAATTATGGAACCTGAACCGATCAAGAGTGTTTTGGGAACGAAGTACGATTGCATCGGACCAAAGCGGTCGATGATCGCAAAGCCCGGACGGTTGGCGGGAATACGGTGTGCGTTGGTGCAGCCGATGGCTTTTGCCATTTGGGCTGAGGTAGGTTTGACGCGAAAGGCAATGGCCATGTTCACCTGCTCACGCACTGCGCCCACCAAATCCTTGGTGAACTCCTGTGCGCCGAAGATGAAGTGGATCCCGAACTTGCGTCCCCGCCAACCAAGTTCTGCCAGTTTGCCCGCCAGTTCCCCCGATCCGCCGCCCATGGCTTTCAGCACGGAACTGGACTCGTCGAGCATGACAATGATCCGGGTCAATGGTTCTTTGCCCGCTTTCACAGCCAGTGTGTTGTATTCGTCGATATTCTCTGGATAATCCGGCATGGACTTGTACATCGCTGCCCGGTGATCGCACTCACCAAGAGCCTTTCTGATCAGGTCGAGGGCCTCTTGTGGTGAGGTGGCGATAGACCCGAAAAGCAGCGGATGTCCTTCCAGCATGGCAAAGGTGGTCTGGTCGATATCTGCCAGCGCGAGTTGAATTCCATTGCGAATTGCCTGCAAGGCGATCGAGCGCAACAGGCTGGACTTTCCCGAGCCGGTCATGCCAACGATCAGCAGATGTCCAAGTTTGCTCCAGGGCATGTTGATCAGCTGTCCATCAAAACGCATTCCCAGGGAAACCATGCCATTGGGAATGTCCCGGGGCAGTTCGATGCTGCGCGGCAGTTTGGGTAGGGCAGAGAGCAGGATCACATAACGAATACCGGTTGAGTTCGATAGATACACCGGGCGTCCGCCCAGGTCTGTCTTGAGCTGGTGGATCAGGTCATCCTGTATGTATTGGCTGTGATCTCCGATGCGTACTGTATCCAGAACTGCGATCAGGATCGTCATGCCAAGATCCTGAAAAAGGAACAGATTGGTGAAGAGTGATTTCAAATTGCGGCGTTCGAAGAAAGCAGGCAGTCTGCTGGCGATCTGTTCAGCTTCAAGAAAATATCTGCGGTTGATCTGGGGCTGCTCCATCATGAACCTTCCTCCTCGGAAATAATTTCTGCATCAATTGAGTCTTGAACGATGTGGCCGATTACATCTTTGAAAAGCGGGCGGGCTGAGTTTGCGTCTATGGCTTCAATCTTCGGCATGCTTCCATCTCCTGTGATCCAGTCATCCTTGAGTTGTTTGCTGAGCCCTTTTCTTTGTGAAATGCCAGGCAGACCCCGTGTGGCAAGGTCCAGCATCTGATCCCGGGTTGTGGTCTGGGTATGGTCTTCTGTTGAGAACAGCGGCAGGCGTTTGAGATCTTCGCGCTTCAATCCCGCCGTGGAAGCTGGGCTGCGATCCGCGTCATATGCCACGCCATCCATGACGTCCAGCAGCAATGGCGCATCGCCGCGCGGGTCGCGTTGAATAATGCGCACACGGGTCCAGCGCTTGAAGAAGACCGCGAGCGTGACAAATGTGATCACAAGCATTGCCCAGGGCACAACAGCCCGTACCTGGTTCATCATCGTTTCGCGCTCGAGTGCCAATTCCTGGGTCCGCGCGATGCTGTATTGTTCCGTTGCGAAAGCCTGCACCGCTGCGATATCCGC
>JAIFNG010000128.1:6251-8288 GCA_020047815.1 Anaerolinea sp. | reverse complement strand
TTGTGCAGCTCTTGCTAGACACATCTATCATTGCCTGAAATTTCAAGAACCCTACCAATTGGAAAAAGCATTTGGAAGGGCTCTGACTTCGCATGTCGAGGATCTTGCCAAGTCAAAATTTCAGGCTGACCTCGAAGGAACCTTCGAGGTCATGGATGCTCATCTCTCTCAAGAAGTGGAGTTCCAACCACCCTTACGTAAGTAGCCAGCGGGGGGATCCAATATTTTCCGCCTCTTGACAATATTCTGGCTACCCAGCTTATTATGAGTTCGCCAACAGTATCACCGATTGGGGCTGTACCGAAACATAAGGCCGACTTCTTTTAACGACCTCACTTGCTTCCCCTGCCAGCCTCTTAATATCGTCGAATCTGCCTTCTGCGATCATGACGCGTTTCGCCATCCACGAGCCGCCTACAGCATGGATTTTTTCCATACGCAGATAGTCCGCGAGATTTTCGAGATGAATGCCGCCCGTCGGGATAAACCTGACCTGCGGAAACGGGTCTGAAATGGCTTTGATGGCTTTCAATCCGCCCAAAGTTTCAGATGGAAAAAACTTGAGTAGGGGCAATCCGAAGTTGATGCCACACATGATCTCGGTTGGGGTGACAGCGCCAGCCAACACAGGGATTTGATTGCTCACCGCCCAAGTTACGACATCTTCTGCCATGCCCGGTGAAACGAGAAATTGTGCACCTGCCTCCCGCGCCTCCTGTGCCTGCTTCAAGTTGATCACCGTTCCCGCGCCGACCAGCACATCGGGCAGGCTGCGGGCGATGTTCCGAATCGAGTCTAGTCCTGCGTCGGTGCGGAGGGTGACCTCGGCGATAGGCAAGCCGCCAGCGGATAATGCTTCCGCTACGGGAGCGGCTGAATCAATTTCGAGGACGGGGATGACGCCGACGGCGCGAAAATGGTCGAAGACAGAATTGTCCATTAGAAAGCCAAAAACCTTGCAGGATTTCCAACCAGCATGGATTGAATGTGATTCTCATTCACGCCCGCTTCACGCATGGCTGGGACGAAGTTGAGCAGCAGGTGAGCCAGCCCGTCTGTGCGTGGGTTGTGGACATGCCACGCAGATTTCCGCGCCGTGTCACCTGACAGCAGGATTTGATTGACGTGCCCCGCCGCGATCAAATCTTTGATGAGCAAAACGCGCTCGGCGTCGGGCCAGTATTTGTTTTTGCCGATTTGGTCAAAGCCGAGGAACGCGCCCAAACGCGCGAGGGCAAGATAAGTCTCGCGCGGCAGCCCGCGATCCAGATGACCGATGAGCAGACGCTCGAAGGGCACGCCTGCTTCATTCAATAATTTTGCCTGTTCGATGGCGAATGTCCCAGCTTCAGTATGAGTGGAGACTGGCGCGCCCGTGGCTTTGTGAGCCAGCCCAACTGCTTGAATAACTTGGCGTTCGCTTTCGGTGGCGGTGTTTTGACTGCTTGCGGCTTTGATGACGCCCGCCTTGATATCAGTGCCGTTCATGCCCGAAGTGATGTCGGTGATAATGCCGTCTGCAATCTCGTCCACCGATTTGCCAGCCAACGCCACCGCGCTAAACTTCTCCTTGTGATGCCCAGTGGCTGCAATCACGTGCAAGCCAGAGGCTTCGGCGATTTGTCGCATTTCAACGGGACAGCGCCCGATTTCAGCGGTGGTCATCTCAACCAATGCGCTGCCACCTGCCGTTTTGAAGTAACGCAACTCCGCCACCGCCGCAGGGATGGAATCAAAACCGAGGTCTGGGTCTTCGTCCGCGTAAGGTACGGGGACAGACCAAATTAAATGTTCGTGACAGGTGGTCACGCCGAGTTCAGATGGAGAAATATCCCCAAGGATGGTACGAATTTTCATTTAGATTACCTCTCCCAATTTGCGCAGGGAATCCTGCAATTCAGGTATTTTAATTTCGCGTGGAGTCCTGTCAATCGAGACTGCCAGCGCCGCCGCCGCGCCTGCGGCTTGACCCATTGCCATGCACTGTCCCATGCTGCGGACAGAGGCGTGAGCGTCGTGGTCAGCCGAGAGACAGCG
>JAIFNG010000128.1:0-6243 GCA_020047815.1 Anaerolinea sp. | reverse complement strand
GACCCGCCACAAGCAGCCCGTCCACGTTTTGTGGCAACAAACAGCGGTACGGGATGTGATAGGTTTCGCCGTCGGGCAGATATTCCCAGCGCGTATCCGCTCCCGCGTGATGTTCTTCGATGGGCGCTCCGCATTGGGCAACTGCGTCATCGAATTTTCGCGCAGCCAAAACGTCCGAGCGAGTCAGGCGATACTCGCCGAAGATGCGCCTGCTTTCGCGGACGCCAATCTGCGTGCTCAAACCGCCAAGCGACGCCTTTTCGTAACCGGGCACGCGCTCGATCAGGAAGCGCGTGTATTCCATCGCCTGCCTGCGTCCTTCGATTTCAGCGCGGCTCAACTGCTCCGCGTCATTCGGGTCGACGTTCGTGACGCGGGTCATGTTGGTTGCCATCACGCCATCAAGCGGGGTGATATGTACGCTGCCTTCCTTGCGCGGCAAATCGTATCCTTCCGCCGCAGCCATCAACTCGTGCAACTCATTTTTCTTGACTTGCTTCGCGCGCGCCACATCCACGTTGATTAATTTGAAGGTCGTCGTCAACGATTGGATTTTTCCATCTTTCGCGCTTTCGAACGGGACGCCGCACGCTGCGGCAACATCCGCGTCACCCGAAGCGTCGATGACCAGGTCAGCCATCAGACGGAACAAGCCAGCTTTGTTGGCGATGACGACTCCGCGCAAAATATTTTTCTCAACGATGACATCCACCACCAGCGAGTGATACAGGATTCTGACTCCCGACTGGCTGGTAACTGTTTCCCAGACCACTTTCAAAGTTTCAGGGTCGTATGTGATTCCCTGTCCCGCGCCATAGGTGTTGGGACGGTAAATTGCGGCTTTGCGTTTCATCAGTTCATCGATGACCAAATCGGGAATGCCGCCCACGACCTTCCGCGCCTGTGAGCCGGGCGTGTAAAAACCATAGATGGTATCCAATACCTGTGTGCTGATTCCGCCCATGAAGCCGTAGCGCTCGACCAAGGTCACTTCCGCGCCGAGCCTTGCGGCGGTGATGGCGGCTGTCGCACCTGCCGAGCCTGAACCAACAACGAGGATTTGTGTTTTGGGTAAATCAGTGAGTTGACGGGAATATGTATTCATGTCGTTGCGAGCCGCCGTGTTCTTTGGCGGCGTGGCAACCTCCTTTTGAGCAGAAATATCCCATGGAGCGGGGGGATTGCTTCGGGCTAACGCCCTCGCAATGACATTACCTCACCGTCCAGCCACCGTCGACGGTGAGGACTGTGCCAGTTACAAATGAAGAAGCATCTGACGCGAGATAGAGTGCGGCGTTGGCAACATCCTGCGGGGAGCCGAAGTCCCCGGTCAACGGCTGCAATTGTGCCAGCCGCGAATGGATATGTTCACTTTCCTGTGCGCGTCTGCTCATGTGAGTCGCGATCAAGCCGGGACAAATCACGTTGGCGCGGATTCCGCGCGGGGCATAATACGAAGCAATCGAGCGCGTCAGGCTGATGGTTGCGCCTTTGCTGGTGGCGTAGGCGTGCGTGGCAAAATCCTCGTCACCGCCGACCATGCCGAGCACAGACGCCACATTGACGATGACACCCCGTCCCTGTGGAAGCATGGCTTGAAGCGCATACTTGCAGGAATAAAAAATGCTGTCGAGATTCAAAGCCAGAGTTTTGTCCCAGCCTTCGAGGGTACATGAGTCTGTGGGACCGTCGCCCCATTTTCGTCCGCTGCCGCCGGCAACATTAACGAGGATATCGAGGCGTCCGAAGGTGGCAACCACGTCTTTGATGGCTGATTCAACTTGCGGTGCGGAGGTCACATCCACAATGCGACTGGTCTGATTCCCTTCCAGCAAAGCCAGAGTTTCAGCGGCGCGTGATTCGTCAATTTCAAAAATCACCACCTGCGCATCCTGCTCGGCAAACAACTGCGCGGTCGCTTGACCAATTCCGCTCCCACCGCCGGTAACGATCGCCACATTGCCAGTGAGACTTCCACTCATCGACATCCGCCGTAGACTTTTTGCACACGGTCGCGGTAGTCGTCGTAGCACTCGTCGAAGCGCTTCTTCGAGGCTTCGCTGCCGATGAAGAAACTGCTGGTTAACACGATTGGAGGCTTGCCAAGCGCAGTCAACTTTTCAGCGATTAAACATTTGAGTGCGTTGGTCACCGCCGCCGCGCCAATGGTCGAGCCGGGACCGACGGGGTCTCCCAGTCCGTCCACACGGACAAGTGCGTCACCGGCGGGCGTGCAATTGTCGATGACGATGTCAGCGATGTCTGTCAACTTCTTTCCGCTGCTATGAAGCGCGGGGGATGCAGCGCAATGATCCACAGAAACGACGGCGATCACGGGCAGGCTTTGACGTTTGGCTTCGAGCGCCACGTCAATCACCACTTCGTTGATACCGCTGTTCGAGAACAAAATAAAACAGTCAGGTTGGGCGAAGACAAAGTTCCGCATGATAACGTTGCCAAAGCCTTCGACGTGTTCGAGGAACATGGCTTGCCGCTGTCCGTTCGAGCCGACGACGAGGTTGTGGTAGGTGAGCGAGAGTTCGACGATGGGATGAAAGCCGGGAAAGCTCCCGTGACGCGGAAACATCTCTTCGACGAAGATGCGGGAATGTCCTGTGCCAAAGAGATGGACAAGTCCATCTCCTGCGATGGTTTGGGCGCAAAGTTCCGCAGCGCGTTCGATTGCATCCGTTTGCGTGGCGCGGATGCGCTCAAGAATGGCTTGTGCCTGATCAAGATATTTGAAAGCAGAGTTGGTCATTTTTTCACCAATAATCTTGCTCCATCGGGGGCTAAGCCCCCGACAGAGAGGCAAATGCTAATCACAGCAGGTTTGTGTGGTGCTGTACTCGTAGCGATCGGCGCGGTAATAACTGGCGGAATGTTCAATGATTTCACCGTCGTCGAGATAGGTGGTCGTGCCGACAAAAAGCAGCGGAGAGCCTTCTGCAACGTTCAACAAGTCCGCGCGATATTCGTCCGCAGCAACGGCGCGGACAACGTGGTCGATGCGGTTGATGATGAGATGATATTGCGTGGACAGGATTTCATAAAGCGACTGGTTGGTGAAGTCCTGTCCTTCGATGCCGGGGCAGCGCTCGATCAGTACCGTGCTGGTTTGGTGGCAAATCGGCTCTTCATCACCAAGGCGCAGACGCTCGATCAAAAAGCACGGCTGACCTTTCAAGGCTTGCAGGGTTGGAATATTTTCCGCGTTCACCGTGCCCATTTCGATGCTCAAGGTTCGGGAATGAGGTTTGCGTCCCAACTCGCGCATCTGCTGGCTGAAACTACGGTCAAGGAAAAACTGTGTGTGGCTGGGCTGTTCGCGGACAAATGTGCCGCGCCCGGCAAAGCGCTCGATCAGGTCATCATCCACCAGACGGGCAATTGCCTGGCGCACAGTTTGACGCCCAACGTTGTACGCGTGACAGATTTCCATCTCCGGGGGAAACATTCCACCGGGGGCGAAGATGCCATTTTGAATCATCTGCCGCAGGTCGAGATAAATTTGGTGGTAAAGCGGCACCGGGCTTTTGGGGTCAACTTCGGCATAGGGGAGGACGAGTGTGCTATCCATGTTATATGGTCTCCGCAATTTGAATCGGATATTTGCCAAACTGACGGGCGGTCTCGAACAGGGTGACTACGTTTTCCGCAGAGACATCCGCCTGAAGATGGTTGGACGGTGCGAGGATGTATCCGCCGCCAGCCGCGAGTTGCAAAATGCGGCGTTTGACTTCGGCAATCACATCGTCACGTGAGCCGGGCATGGCATGGGAAATATCGATGCCGCCAAGGAAGGAAACCTGACTTCCGAATTTTTCTTTAATTTCCGGGATGTTGGTGGCGGGCAGCGGTTCGAGCGGATGAATGACATCGACGCCAAGCGAAATCAGGTCGGGTAATAATTTGGCGATTGCCCCGTCGCTATGGAACATGACTTTTGTGTTTGGGTTATGTTCCCTGATGACCTTGACCAGCCGTTCGATGCAGGGTTTGATGAATTTGCGAAACATGGCAGGCGAGATGATGAGGTTGAGGTTGCCTGCGTAATCATCGCCGGGCAACTCGACCATGTTGAAGTATTTTCCGCCCGCCTGCATGGCAAGTCGCAGCAAGCCTTCGATGGCGGTGGTGACTTTATCCAGCAGGGCTTGGGCAAACTCAGGATTCAAAGCCATGTCCGTCAGGAAGTTTTCGGTGCCGCGCAAGTCTGATGCAGTTTGAAAAGGTCCATGCGAGGCGACCATGCGCATGACCACGAAGTAATCAGTTTCTTCGCGCAAAAGGCGGGCTCGGTCAGCCAGACCAGCCGTCCAGCGCGGGTCGGTCAGGTCGGGCCAGTGGATGCGGGACTCGATATCGTCCACGCTGGTTGCAGTTTTGAGAATTCCTTCGCCCGCGTAATAGTAAGGCAGGGCGCGTTTCCATACCTGTCCGTAAGAATCAGAAAAGGTATTTTCATCCTCTCCCACGTTGATTGGGCTATTCGGGAGAAGCCCCGGCCAGCAATAACGCAGATCGGTGTCGAGTTTTTCCAGCAGGCGGTCATCCATGTAGGAGATGCTGTGTCCACTGCGGAACGGGGAAACGGGTTCACCCAAATTCAGGTGGTTGACCAGCCGCAGGTAGAGGTCATCCACGATTCCGTATGGACCGCCACCCAAAGCCAGGGGAACATAATCAGGTTCCTCGTGAGAGAGAGTCGCCAAGACTCGTTGGCGGGGAGTCATTTTTGAAAAAGTCATCGGCATTAAATCCATCCAGCGAAATGTTCGTACAATAAAACAATTCTATCCGATTATTCTATTGTCCGCAAGATTGACTTGTGAAATAATATATTATATAATCAAAATGTTCGAACATTTCATTTCACTGGTCACCGGAGGATGTTATGCACAAAATTGCGATGATAGGTACTGGGTTGATTGGTCGCTTTTATACAATGAGCCTGCTCAACTTTCGCGGCAAGGACGAGATTAAAGTTGTTTGTGCAAGCAAGCCAGAGAGTGCCGCCAAATTCGCCCAGGAATTTGGAATTCCCCGTTCCACCGCCGACATGGCAGAAGCCATCCGCGACCCCGAAGTTGATACTGTAATTGTTGCTTTACCCAATTATTTGCATAAAAAAGCTGTTTTGCTGGCCGCCGAGGCTAGCAAGGCGGTTTTGTGTACCAAACCCCTCGCCATCAGCGGTCCCGAAGCGTTGGAAATGCTGGAAGCAGTCGAAAAGGCTGGTATTTTTCACGGCTATTTGGAAGACCTGGTTTACACCCCCAAGACTTTGAAGGCTTTGGCTGCGGCGCAAAAAGGCGCTCTGGGCAAGGTGCTCTGGGCGCGTTCGCGTGAGACTCATGGCGGTCCGCACAGTGACTGGTTCTGGACAAAGGAACTTTCGGGCGGCGGCGCAATTGTCGATATGGGCTGTCACTGCATCGAAATTGCCCGCAACTTTATCGGGAAGGGAATTCGTCCTGCCGAAGTGACCTGCTGGGCAGATACCCAGGTTCATCCGATTGACGCGGAAGACCACGCTGTGGGGCTGGTCCGCTACGAAAACGGTGCCATCGGGCAATTCGAGGTTAGTTGGACTTTCCGCGGCGGCATGGATTTGCGCGACGAGATTGCCGGCACTGATGGAACTGTCTGGCTAAATCACTGGCTGAGGACTGGCTTCGAGATGTTCACCGGCGTCGGGCAGGGTGGATACGTAGCTGAAAAAGCCGAAGGCGACACGGGCTGGCTCTTCCCCGTCGGTGACGAAATCGGTTCACTCGGCTATGTCGAGATGTTCATGGATATGTTCAACTCGATGGACAAGGGCGTCGCTCCGATGGAAACCTTCTACGACGGCTACGTGGTCAATACCATTATCGATGCCTGCTACAAGGCGGCTGCCAGCAAGAAGTGGGAACCGATCGAAGTCAAGGAATGGCGCGGCGGGCAGGTAAATACCGAGAATGCCGGGCTGAAGGCGTACGACGAGCAGCATTTCCTGATCAAAGAGGAAAAAATGCCCGAAGGAAAGTTGAAGATCATCTTGAAAGATAAGAAAACGGGTAAGGTTTCTCAAATTATTAAGTAGGAATTTTGGGAGTTTGACCAGCCAACTAAGAACTTTGTTTTCAAAATAAGCGAAGTTCTTAGTTTTTTACTCAAGTTTCGCTATTGTATCTATAAAGCTTATTCAATATAATCAAAACAGTTGCGTAGGATTCCTGCACTAAAGAAGTGATGCTG
>JAIFNG010000043.1 GCA_020047815.1 Anaerolinea sp. | reverse complement strand
CCCAAGTTATTGAGAAGATACGAAAAATGTTGTACTTCTTCGGTTGTACTTCTTCTTTTTGAAAAAAAAAGAAGAAGTACAACTAAAGTTAAAATGAAATGATTTATATGGATATTTTATGTCATGGGCTTAAATGGCAAAGTGCGTGAATATGCCCGCGCCTGAGCTTGAGGTGTGCGAAAATACATACAGGTCGCGCTGCTCCGGCGCACATGATCTCAGGACCCTGGTAAGGGAAATATCGTTATACAAAAACAATTTGCCGCTCTTGCGCGAGGTGTTCTGATTTGTGCTGATTAAACTGCCGTCAATATTTGAGGTATTAACAGCACTTGAATCGGCACAAACAACACGACTTGAAGGCAAATGCCATGCAATATACGATCGTCCCGTTCCGTGATCCTTGAAGGCAAAGGGCGCAGCGCGAACACCAAACTCCCTGACCCCATTAAGTTGGCTGGCGCTGATGTTACTTACAGCATAATTCCTGCGGGAGGTGACACCACAAAGCCGGTTGTATTTTCTTTGCATTTGCGGCTCGATGCCTGTGCGCTCCTCCTGCTTCTTTTGACTGACAAGCAGCAACCCATTGCGAGTGGAACCTTTTTGCCAGGCGGTAAAAGCAAGCGCCTGCCATCGCCCCCCAAATAGATCCTCCAGTGAAATGACGCAGCGCGTGGATGCACTGGATTTGGTGGCTCCCAGCAACAGCGCGGCTTTTTCATGGGATGCCAACAAGTAGACTTTATCGCCATTCCTGCGTTCAAGGGTTTTGAACAACCCAAGCCGCAGTGCCGCGCTCTTATCACGTTGAAATTGCCGGCGGCTGATAAACTCCCGGGTCAAATTTTCAACTTGAGACACCCCGACGCTATCGCGCGCGCCAGCAAGGGTCTTGGCCAGCACAAAAAGCCTGTAGGCACCCATTTGATGAGTGCCTAGACTTTTACAGGCTGTTAGCGGGCTGAAGACAACTTGCATTGATCTGTTTACCTGCACCCAATTATTGAACAACCATAGCCGGGCACAAACAGATTCACACCAGATGGTATGATCCTCTCTTTATTTTCCATTTGTAAGCTCCCGGCTTTTCAGGCAACTTATGAGAAGGGATATCTTCTGCGCCTTGTTTGCGTATTTCAAATATAGCGGGTCGATGTTTTTCATCAACTCAATTATAGCACAAATGTTCTATTTATAGTGAAACATTGGGAACGGGAAAATATTGCATGGTCAACGCCCCCTCCCTCGCGTATAATCCAAATACAAAAATGAATGCCCACCGGTCAGGATAGGGTGGGAAAGAGTACCACCACCCATTCATACTCAAGTCGAGGATCTGACTGCCTCGACTTTTTCTTATTTGCAAGGTTGCTGTTATGCAGGTATTCTTATCTTAAAGTAGAATTCAATTCGGAGAAAATCGTATGGCACTGGAATTTAAGAAAAGTACTGTACTTTATGTGGAAGATAACCCCGACAACAGGAGTCTGATCCGCAGGGTGCTGGAAGCGGAGGGGTATACTGTTATAGAAGCCATTAATGCAAAGCAAGCCCTGGAAAAGCTGGAAAATCATCCTATTGACCTGGTTCTGATGGACATCAATATGCCCGACATGGACGGCTACACGCTGACTGCCAGGATAAAGACCATTGAACAATTTTCAGGGATCCCGATCGTGGCGGTTACAGCAAATGTAATGCGCGGAGATCGTGAAAAGTCGCTGGGGGCTGGATGTGACGGCTACATTCAAAAGCCAATTGATATCGATACGCTATCCCAGCAGATCGAGCGGTTTATTTTAAGGAGAACCAATGTCTGATCAAAAACCTGCCATTTCTGATACCCAGCCCATCCGCAAACCCAATATTCCAAAAGACGCGGCTGTGCTGGTGGTTGAGGACAATGTCTCCAACTTTGTTTTGATCGCGCGCATGCTCGGATACCTGGGAGTCCATTGCGAATGGAAGACCTCAGGCTACGAAGTTGTGGAATATGCAGATACCCTGCCCCGCCTTGATCTTATTCTGATGGATATCCGCCTGCCCTATGAAGATGGGTATGGCGCATTGAAAAAGATCCGCGCATCTGAACGCTTTAAAACAGTGCCGATCGTGGCCGTGACCGCGGAAGCCAGCCTTGAGCAGATGACCAAGGCAAAAGATTCGGGGTTTGACGGCTTTTTAGGCAAGCCGCTTGACCCAGACCGTTTCCCCGATCAAATCCGCCGCATATTAAGCGGAGAGCCTGTCTGGGAATATACCTAAGCCATTAATGACAACACTTCAAGCAAAGCCCGCACATGTTGCTAAACAAAAGAGATTTAAGGGCAGTCTGGCAGGAACCCTTGTACGGACGCTCTTAATATTTACTTTCATTCCGCTTGCCTTAATGGCAGGGGCAGCATATATCCGTGCGCGCACGCTGCTGCAGGAGCAGGCCATTGCCCAATCACAAAACCTGCTTGCCACACAACTCAAGATCATTGATGGCGAAATATTAAACAAGGAAGACCAGCTTGAACACCTGCTTGAGAGCAGTGACTTTACCATCCTGACAGAGCTTGCACTTCACGCAAATCCAAAGAGCGATGAGTTCCATAAGATCCGCAGCAGCATCATTCAGGAATTCAGGAATCTGAACGCGCAGGAGGATTCACCCTCCTTCAATCAATTCTTATTGCTGGATACCGGCAATACCATAAAGATCGCCAGCAATGCCGCCTGGGAAGGGGTCACCCTCGGGTCGTCTGTTTTAGACCAAACCCTGTCAGAGAATCACTCCATTGCCCTTTATGAGTTATTCCCCATCTATAAAAACGAATTCATCCTGATCACCGCGCAACAATACAAGACCAAACGCGGCTCTGTACTGGGCACCATAGTGGGGATCACAGAAAAGAAAAACCTGCAAAAACTCATCCAGCCATTAAATGGATCGTCCTCGCAGTCAACCATCTATTTTGTTCTATCGGACCGGCAGTACATCTATAACAACCCGCAGACCGGCGAATTCACACTGTTCGAATCAACCTCACAGGAGAATATCAACTCGATATTTACAACCTTGAGGGCGCAGAAAACCCCGCTGCCGGAGACCCTGGAAGTTACAGAGTCTGGCGGTGAAGCCGCGCTTGCCCAGATCCAATGGTTCCCCAGAATGCAGGCAGGGGTTGTGCTGGAAGTAAAAGCCAGGGAAATTTATGACCAAATTACCAGCCTGATTCCCTTCACAAGCATATTAATTCTGGGCGCCCTGCTCGCAACCGCCCTGGTCATGGTCGTTAGCATTAACCGTGTCGTAAAGCCCCTGCGCTCCCTTTCAGATATCACCCGCGATTTTGCAGATGGAGATTGGAGCCGCCGCGCCGAAGTACAAAGCAATGACGAGATCGGTGTTTTGGCTGGTTCATTCAACCAGATGGCTGATGAACTGGGAAAACTATATCGTTCGCTTGAACAGAAAGTGGATGCAGGCGGGCGTCAGATCCGCGCCACAGCCGAGGTGGCACAGAACCTGACCACGTCATCAGACCTGACCGAAACATTCAACAAAACCGTCGAGCTGCTGGTCCAGCAATTTGGGTATCATCAAGCCAGTATTTTTTTAGTGGATCGCAGCGGAAAATATGTTGAATTCAAGGCCGGGTTCGGCAGCGCGACAGAGGATCTTGCAAGAAAGAAATACCGGCTGGAAGTTAACTCCGCCTCCCTCATCGGATGGGTCAGCGCGAACAACCAGGCGCGGATCGCCTCCGATGTACAGGAAGACCCGCTGCACTTAAAGAACGAATTGCTGCCCGAAACCCGTTCAGAAGCCAGCATGCCCATCTCCATTGGTTCCCTCTTGCTGGGGGTACTGGATGTTCAAAGCAAAGAAATAGACGCCTTCAGCCCTGAATCCGTCATCATGCTGCAAACCCTTTCAAGCCAGATCGCCACAGCCATTCAAACCACTGAATTAGCTGAGACAAGCCAGGTTGATTTTGAAGAGCTTGCCCGCCTGTACCGCGCCAGCAGGTTGATCGCAGAAGCAGATTCTGAACAAGAGATCCTAAAAATTGGCGGCCAGATCCTGAATGAGGCGCCCTATCCCATTCTCCTGTTCCAGATGGACAATAAAAAGCTGACGGTATGCTCCTCGTCAGAAAGCGCTGCGTCAAAGGAAACTCAACCGGTCATAAGCGAAGTAAATGTGAAGGAAATTGAAGAATACCTCTCCAATGGAGAGGTGTTTGCCGCATCGAACATTGAGGAGATGCCCGCTTCTTTCAAAGAGATCATGCAAAACCTGGGGTTTGACAGCGCCGCCTACCTGCCAATAAAAAAGAATGAAGAATTAGCCGCAATGATCATGGTCGGCGGTCGTGAGCAGCACCTTTCAAGTGTCACAACCCAGCCATACATCCACCTTGCAGACTTGATGTCCATCACAATGGAAAAAGCAGAAGTGATCCAGCAGACCAAAAAGCATTTGCGCGACGCGGAAGCACTGGCATCGATCAGCGAGGCGGTCTCGGTATCCACCGATCAACAGGCTTTCTTTACAGCCCTGAACGACAAAATTCAGAAGATCATTGGGAAGTACAGCCTGATCGTTGCACTGTACGACGAAAAAACCGACACCATTAGCATCCCCTTCAATTATGAAGAAGGGAAAGTTTCGAAAATTGAGTCATTCCCCCTGGGGGAAGGTCTGACATCCATTCTGATCCACACACGCCAGCCATTGATGCTTGTGGAGGATACTGAAAGCAAGGCCACAGAACTGGGTGCAAAAATAACCGGGAAACCAGCCCGCTCGTGGATGGGTGCCCCCATGCTTGTCCAAAATAAACCCATCGGCGCATTGATCATTCAAGACATTGAAAACGAACAGGCCTTCAATGAAGAAGATTTGAAATTCTTTACGGCCATTACCGGACAGGTTGCCGGGGTGATCAACAACACCCACCTGTTGGAGGAAAGCAAGAATCGGGCATTGCAGCTGGAAACCGCCGCAGAAATTGCGCGCGACATCAGCGGCTCGCTTAATCTGGATGAATTATTGGTTAAGGCTGTTAATTTTATCCAGGAACGGTTCGACTTTTACCATGCGGCCGTATACCTGCATGATCTTCAGGGAGAGTTCACCGTGATCCGCGAAGCAACAGGTGAAACCGGCGCACAAATGAAACGCTCAGGATACAAAATTGGCATTGGTTCAAAGTCAATTGTCGGCTTTGTGAGCAGCAGAGGTGAACAACTTGTGGTGGATAATACAACCAGGGATGCGACCTACCTCGCGAATCCACTCTTTCCCAACACCCTTTCCGAAGCGGCTTTCCCGCTAAAGGTTGGCGAGCGTATCCTGGGCGTAATTGACGTGCAAAGCATACACCCCTACGCCTTTACAGAAGACAAACTGCGCAGTCTCAAGATCCTGGCTGACCAAATGGCCATTGCCGTTGTCAATACTGAATTATTTTCTGAAACCCAGGAACATTTATCACAGCACCGCTTGCTGCACCACATCACAAGCACGGCTGCATCCGGTACAACACTTGAGGAGGCTTTGTCAAGCGCTGTCAATGGTTTGCAGGTCACGCTAGGCGGAGACCGTGTGGCCATTCTCCTTACCAATCGGGATAAAAATGTGCTGGAAGCCAAGGCATCCACCGGCTATGCGGAAAATGCATTAAATGTCGAGGTCCCCATTGGAAACGGGATAACCGGCTGGGTTGCCGCGCACAGGCGGCCGCTGCGGGTAAAAAATGTGGTCGACGATCCGCGCTATATCATGGTCAGCTCAAATACACGTTCTGAACTGGCAGTCCCGCTCGTTTATCGCAATGAATTACTGGGCGTCCTGAATGTGGAAAGTGAAATGGTTGATGCTTACACCGAAAACGATGAGGAAATGCTTGGCACGCTCGGCGGCAGCCTGGCCGCCATCATTGCCAATGCGCGCCTGCTGGAACAAATTCGGGTACAGGCCGAGCGTGACCGCCTGGTCTATGAGGTGACCAGCAAGATCCGCAGGTCCACCGACATCCAATCGATCCTGGCGGCAACAGCCAACGAATTAACGCGGATCACCGGGGCGGGCTATACCAGGGTACAGATCAAACCTGGTAACGATACAAAACAGGGAGATACTCAATGAGCAACATAACGCCCAACCCTGAAGAAGCCACCCGCCAGTTGTACAAGAACTGGCGTGAAAAATTTGTAATGCCGCTGCTGGCCGGAATGCTCGCATTGGGAGCATTCGTCCTCATTCCCGCCGTAAACAGCGCCGGCAGTATTTTCATCAAGGCAATTTTCATCGCCGCTTATGTACTGACAGGAATTGTTACTGTTGTACGCTTCCCTTATAAGATCCGCATCAATGTCCTGCTGCTGAGTATTTATGCGCTGGGGTTGAGTGAACTATTAAGGTACGGGATCCTGGGAGACAGTGCATTCTTCTTTTTGGGATTGATCCTCCTTGCCACCCTGTTGACCTCACCTCAAGCCGGAATGACCGTGATGTTCGTGGTCATTCTGACAATATCAGTGACCGGCTGGTTGATGCTGAATAACACCCTTGCGCCGCTTGCGCCATACACCTTTCCCGCCCTCGTAGAGGATTGGGTTAGCGGCGGCGCCATGATCGTAATGTTCGGGGTGGTGACCATTTTAGGTTTCCAGCGCCTTGAAAAGGCATTTCTTGAAACGCAAAAGCAAATTGACGAAAACATCAAAACGATCAAGGACGAACGCAACAATCTTGAGAAAAACGTAGCCGAACGCACAGAGCAATTACACAAAATAAACAAGATCGGGCGCACGATCACAACCATCCTGAACCCCGATGAACTGCTGTCCCGCACCACGCAATTAATCGGTGATGAATTTGATTGTTACTATACCGCCATTTTTATAGCAGACACCACGGGTCAATGGGCTGATCTAAAAGCGGCAACCGGGGACGCAGGCAAAGTGCTGCAAAAAAACAAATACCATATAAGTATCAATGGGAAGAATGCGGTAGGGACAGCCATTCGCACAAACCAGGCTTGCATCCCGGAGATCGGACCTGCCGGCCATATTGACAACCCCCTGCTGCCATATACCCGATCACTAATTGCACTGCCGATCGCGATCGGCGAACGGGTGATCGGCGCCCTGGAAATGCACTCAACAAAGCAAAATATATTTGGAATGCAGGATGCCGACACATACCAGAACATGGCAAACCAGGTCGCAATCGCACTTGAGAACTCACGCCTGTTCACGGAAGCGCAGCAAAGCATTAATGAAATGAGCGCGACCCAGCAGCAATATATTCAGGGGGGCTGGCTTACCCTGAATGCCGATCAAAAATTTGAATATGCACTTGGCGAGAACGATCCGACCGGCAGGAAGGAGATCGAGATCCCACTCACCCTGCGCGAGCAGGTCATCGGGCAGATCAACATGTCAAGCACTGAGGAATGGACCCCTGAACAGAAAAGGCTGATCGAATCCATTGCATCACAGGCCGCCCTCGCCCTGGAAAATGCCCGCCTGGTGGAGGAAAGCCAATCCATTGCCATGCGCGAAAGACTGGCCAATGAAGTCACCTCAAAAATTTGGTCTTCCACAACCATGGACACCATTCTTCAAACAACGGTTCGAGAGCTGGGGCGCGCGCTCGAAGCCGCCGAAGTCAGTATTGAGGTATTGATGGGCGGTGACAATGAATAGCACTCCACCCATGGATTCCTTCAACTCCCTTGATTACAAGGGCTGGCGCGAACGGTTTATTGTCACCATCCTGCGCATTGCCTGCATTCTGGGCATCACGCTGATCGCAGCCTCCTTCCCCACTGCCACGGCCACTGACCGGATCTTATTTATCAGCCTGTATCTGCTATTACTGGCGATCACCGTGTTTCAGGTGAAGTATACGGTGCGTGCGTTTGCCCTGCTATTTATGGTGTTCACCATCGGTGTAAATTCGATCCTTGCCTGGGGACCCTGGCTCGATGGAAGCATCTTTTTCATTGCCTTTATCTCATTAGCCACCCTGTTATTCGATCAGCGCGTTGATGTGATCGCATTGGCGGTCAGCGCTTTTACATTCGTATTGATCGGCACCCTGCAGCAACTCGGCATTTATCAATTCAAGTCGCCGGATGTACCAGCCACCAAGTTCATTGACTGGGCGGCTTATACCGTAAACTTTTCGATCATAAGCGCCATTCTCGTTATAGCCATTAATCAATTTAAGAAGGAATTCTCGCATTGGTCGCAGGACATGAAAACTGCATTCCAAAAACTTGCCGCCGAACGCGCACAATTGGAAGACAGGGTGCGGGAACGTACAAATGAATCGGAATCACGGGCCGCACAATTACGGTCCTCCGCATTCGTCTCCAGGACCATTACAGAGATGCAGGATATTTCTGAACTGCTGGATACGGTCACCAGGTTGATCTCAGAACAATTTGAATCCTACCAGGTTGGGCTTTATCTGTTGGATGAATATAAAAAAACCGCCTTTCTGCAGGCTGCATCTTCAGCCGCAGGAAAGGAACTGATCGGGCAGGGTTTTCGGGTGGAACCAGACAGGCTTAACCTGATCAACCAGGTCGTTGAACATAACCGTCCTTATCTCACCTCAGATAGTGACAATACAAACTTTGTCAGCGACGCCAACTTCCCGCTTACCCGCTCGCGCATGCTCCTGCCGCTTACGGTCCGCAAAAACGTGATCGGTATATTGGATATGCACTCCGACCAGCCACAGGCTTTCAACATGCAGGACGCAGAAATATTGCAAACTCTTGCCGACCTTGTTGCCATATCATTGGACAACGTCCGCCTGATTATTGAGACTAAAAACCTGGCCCAACAACTGGAATCAAGCACCTCTGCACAAACCCATGAAACATGGGCAAAATTCACAACCCGGAATAAACCCGCCTATCAATATACCCCGGCGGGTGTACGCCCGATCTTTGTCAACAACAAACAAAACGAACCGGGCGGGTTGCACGTTCCGCTTGTTCTGCACGGACAGAGTATTGGAAACATCATCCTAAAAAGAAAAGGCGCTGCCGCCACATGGTCTGAACGGGAACGCATTTTAGTGGAAAAAGTGGCATACCAGGTGGCGCTTGCACTGGAAAATAACCGTCTGGTGGATGAAACACGAAAAAGCGCACTTCGCGACCAGGTGATCGCGAATGTTTCCGCCCGTGTGCGTGAAACCCTGGATGTTGAGTCGGTTTTACGAACAGCCACAACCGAGCTGCGCAGGGTATTTGACTTGAAAGAAGCCGAGATCAGCATTGGCGCTCCAAAATTGGAAAATGCAGCTGACAAAAAAGCAGCGGCAGAGCATAAGGCACATACCCGATGAAGACAAGACGCTTCCCCCCGGCAGGCATCCTGAAAATATCTCCGTTTAGGCAAGTCAGCCTGCGCGCCAAGCTGACTCTGGCCAATATGTTGATCACATTCATTGCAATCATCGGAATGGGGTACTACGTTTATTACCGCACGCAAGAATCAAGCACCATGTTGACAACCCAACTTGAGTCAAGCGTGCGCACCAAGGTCGAAAACGATCTATCCAGCATGAGCAAGGAACAAGCCACCCTGCTTGATGATTTTTTTGCATCCATGAGCAAGAATATTTCGACCATTGGCGCCATGGAAGAAAACATCCTGTCCTCAAAATCAGTCCCGAATGGCGATCCGTCCTGGGATGCCTCCACATCTCTTTTTCAGCTTGCATCGGGCAGCTGGGATAACACGAATACGGAGATCGCTTCGATCTTCATGCCAGCATCTGCAGAACTGACAGGCAGACTTGCCTCAAAGTTAAATGCAATGAAGCAAACCGAACTGATCATCCCCGCAATTCTTAACAATAACCCGGAGATCATCGCGATCTATTTTGGCGGCACGAACAAGGAAGTTATCTACCATCCGAATATTGACCTTGCCAATATCGTTCCCGCCGATTTTGACGTTACCGGACGCCCCTGGTATGTAAATGCCGCTCCTGATCAAAACGCGGAAGGGATCGCAGTCTGGTCAACACCCTATCAGGATGCGGCTCTCAATGGGCTGGTAATTACAACCAGCATTCCAGTCTTTGGCTCTCAAAATCAACTGGAAGGCGTAGCGGCCATGGATGTGCAACTGAACAAGATCACAAGCCTGGTTTCCAACATCCGTGTTGGAGAGACCGGTTATGCTTTTCTGGTGGACAAGGAAAGCCGATTGATCGCATTACCCGAAATGGGGTATCGCGATTTTGGAGTTACCGCCGGGACCGCGCCCTTGGGCGAGATCCTGGACGAGACAACACTGACGAATGCGCCGCCGGAATTTTTTGATGTACTGAAGAATTTAACGACCGGTAAAAACGAAGTGATCCGTGTGAATTTGGGGGGCGTTGAACGCTTCATGTCCTACCGCCAGATCCCTGAAGTGCAATACACCCTTGCCATTGTCGTGCCTGCAGAGGAAATGCTGATCCAAAGCACCGATGTCAGCGCCCAAATTGCGCGGGAAACGGCAAGCACGATCCGAGTCAGTATCATTCTCATTGCCGGTGTCCTGGGCCTTGCCTCCCTCGCCACCCTGGGTGTTGGAACGCGGTTGATGGCTCCTTTGAAATCCTTGACGGATGTAGCCAATGAGATCATCGCGGGAAATATGGATGCGAAAGCCGAGGTTGAAGGTCAGGATGAAATTGGAACCCTGGCAGAGACTTTGAACGTAATGACCTCCACTTTAAGTCTTTCGATCCGTTCGCTTGAGCAGCGGGTAGCCGAGCGCACAAGCGAGATCGAGCGGCGCAGCAATCTGTTTAAAGCTGTGGCGGGCGTTGGAAAAGCGATCACATCCTTTCGTGATCTTTCAGAACTTTTACAACAAACCACATATCTCATCCATGAGAATTTCGGGTATTACCATGTCGGCATCTTTTTACTGGATGCGCATAAAGAATATGCCGTATTGAGCGCCGCAAACAGCGAAGGCGGACACCGCATGCTGGAGAGAAAACACCAGCTCAAAGTTGGCGAAACGGGCATCGTGGGTTATGTCACGAAAAATGCAAAAGCGCGTATCGCGCTGGATGTGGGTCAGGATGCTGTTTACTTTGACAACCCGGACCTGCCTGAAACACGCTCTGAAATGGCACTCCCGCTTGTTATTGGCGGACAAATTCTTGGCGCGCTGGATGTGCAAAGCACGGAAGCCCAGGCTTTCTCCGAGGGTGATATTTCCACACTACAGATCCTTGCAGAGCAGATCGCCATCGCCATTCAAAACGCAAATTTATTCAACGAAGCCGAAAAAGCGATCGAGATCGCCCGGATGGGATACGCAGAGACAAGCCGTGGCGCGTGGAGAAAAATCCTTCACAACCAGCCCCGAATTGGGTTCCTTGCCACCCTGCCATCCACTGTGCAAATACATTCCGAACACCTTGAGCCAATTCTTGCCAAAGCGGTTGACTTGGGTGCGGTGGTCACTGGAAACGATGGGCTGACCGTCAGCATACCGGTCAGAGTGCGCGGACAGGTCATCGGCGCCATCCGTTTGAAAAAATCAGATATTTCAGAATCGTGGACACAGGAAGAAACAAACCTGGCAATTGCCCTAACAGACCAATTGGGCGGTGCGCTGGAAAGCGCGCGCCTCTACAAGGAATCACAACAACTCGCTGCACGCGAATCGCGTATTTCGGATATTTCTGCGCGAATCAGCGCGGTTTCACAGACAGACGCGATCCTGCGTGAAACAGTACAGGAACTGGGGCAAACCATTGGGAATGCATCCGTCACCTTCCAGTTGTTGGATGAGTTTAGTGACCCGGGCGGCGACGAACGTCCTGTCAACGGCAGAAGCAGGAAGACGAAGGAATAGCATGAATATATTCAACAACCTGCGTGATCATCTATTCAAAGACCGACCCGGAGAAGCCCCCGGGCAACGCGCTGAAATATTGGTGACCCTGATACTTGGGATTCTGTCGTCCCTGCTGCTGCTCCTGGTTACCCGGAATCCAATAACACTGGCCGCATTATCCATCGCCAATGTCATTGCCCTATTTGTCCTATTCCAGGCGCTTCGAGCACGATATAACCAATTGATCCTGTTCCCGGTGGTAATGTCTTTTTCAATATGTCTTGTCACCATTGTTGAAGGCAATGGTACTCACGACCTGCTCTGGATGGGGAACCTGGGGCTTTTCCTGCTGGCAAACGTACACAGCAGAAAGAACCTGACCGCCCCGGTAATATTGGCGATCGTAATGATCCTCACGTTTGCATTTACAGGAATTGCCGAATTAAATGGAATTCTGGAAAATCCCTTTAATACAACCCCACAATATATTTATCTTAATTCGTTTTTCTTTGCTGCGATGATGGCAGCCATGCTCGCGATCTTCCACAGACACATTTCACTTTTACAGATTGTGATGGAAAGTAGAAATGCCCAGATCGAGGGCAGGAGGGAATTTCAGGAAATCAACCAAACCCTGGAAGAACGAGTGGGACAACGCACCCGCGAGTTGAGTGAAGCCAATGAACAGATGCAGCAGCACACAACACGCCTGCAAGCGGTCTCTGAAATATCCCAGGAAATCTCTTCAAATGCCACACGGCAATTGAATGAATTGCTCGATAGGATCACTCACCTTGTCAGTGAAAAGCTGGATTATTACCACGTGGGCATATTCCTTCTGGATGAAAACCGCGAGTATGCTGTATTGCGCGCCTCTAACAGTGAGGGTGGAAAGCATATGCTTGAACGCCGTCATCAATTGAAGGTTGGCGGTACAGGCATCGTCGGCTATGTCTCTCAGGGAGGGTACCCGCGTACCGTGCTCGACACCGACTCGGATGCTGTTTTCTTTAACAACCCTGACCTGCCAAATACACGTTCCGAGATGACAATTCCCCTCAAATATGGGACGCAGATCATCGGGGTGCTGGATATTCAAAGCACGATACCCGCCGCCTTTAAAAGTGAAGATGCGAGTCTTTTAAGCACGCTTGCCAACCAGATCGCCATTGCCATTAATAACGTGCTGATCAACGAGCACGCCGGGTTTAATATCCCCTCACGCAAAGCAAACCGGCACGGCGGACAGCCGGTCCGCAGGCAAAAACAGAGCGGATACTCGTACCATGCTGACGGGACGATCTCAACTGCAGACCCTGTAACGAACCAGATCCTGGAGAAAGCCCTCGAAACAGGAGAGACGGTCATGCAGGTTCAACCATCGAAAAACAACCCCTCCACACTGGCGGTCCCGGTTAAATTCCGTGAACAGGTGATCGGCGTCATCCATATTGAAGCCGCCGAAACAAATCGAACATGGACAGAGGATGAAATCACCGTGGTGCAATCCATTTCGGAGCGCGCCGCTTTTGCATTGGAAAATGCCCGCTTATTCGAAGAGACCAGCCGTCACGCTGAACAGGAAGAAACCATAGCACACATCACTTCCCAGATCGGTGCCTCGACCGATTTCAACCGGATCCTGAAAACAACCGTTGAAGAACTTGGACGGACGCTGGGCGCAAAACGCACCTTTATTCAACTTGAAACATCAAGCAACGACAAGGCGCACCCCAACCGGCCTGTAAAGGATGAAAGGTAATTATTATGAGCATTCCTGACATCCGCAATCTGCCTGAATCCAAGACACCTGCCGCCATGCAGTCGAATGTTCCATTGGGACGCAGGATCAATCTGGATATAAAACTCCCGTTAATGATAATTTTTCTGTTGTCGTCCGCCTTTATAGTATTTACATTGTTAAGCGTCCGGACAACACAAACCGCTTTAATCAATACCCTGACCAATGAATTGAAAGGTCAAACTGAATCAAAGGCTGAACTTATTCGCGCCAACCTGACCTGGACCAGAGGGGTGGCATTAGACCTGGCTGCCACAGCAGGTGTTGCGAAATTTGATGAAAAGACAATCCTGGCGGTTATCCAGAACACATTAATGAACAATGAACAGGTATTTGGTTCCACGATCGCATTTGAACCCAACCAATTTCAACCGGGTCTTTACTACTGGGCACCTTACTACAGCCGTGTTTCTGCCGCCGGGACGGAATTGCAGTTCACGCAATTGGGGAACCCGGATTACGATTATCTGACCTGGGACTGGTACACCCTTCCAAAAAACAACCGTGCACCCGTCCTGTCGGCTCCCTATTTTGATTTTGGAGGCGGCAATATTTGGATGGTGACCTGGAGCGCGCCATTTTTTGACGAGGCGGGCAACATTAAGGGTGTGGCAACAGCCGACATCGCTTTCTCGCAAATACAGGAACTTGTCAAACAAATATCCGTTGGCAACCAGGGCTATGCGTTTTTGCTGGATACAGAAGGAACCATCCTTGGAATTGGTGAGAACGCGGGCGGCTACTACGAGCCCATGTCCGATTCCATGCTGACTGCCACATACTCGGTGAAAGCCAAAGGGTGGGTGGAACTGGTTGATAAAATGTTGGAAGGCAAAGCCGGCTTTGAAGAAGTCACAGACCCTCAAGGAAAACCTGTATTGGTCGCCTATGCTCCGATAGAGCTGGGTACGGGTTGGTCGCTGGCACTGGCTTTTCCCCAGGATGAGCTTTTTGAAAAAGCATCTGCATCACGAAACACGCTCCTGCTTTATGCCGCCCTGACCGTGATGTTCTTTGGCGCACTGCTTATTTTACTTACCCGCTCCATTACAAATCCACTACGGCGTTTAACCCGGCATGCAAGCCAGTTATCAGCGGAGAAACTGCACCTGGTCGGGGGTAAATTGGCTGAGGAAATCCAGATACATACCCATGATGAATTGGAAGACCTAGCAGCAGCCTTTAATAAAATGTCCAATGAGCTGGCTCAGGCTTTTGATACGTTGGAGGAAAAAGTGGCAGACCGATCCCGCAGCCTTGAGCGCCGCTCGCTTGAACTTGAGACGGTCGCTGAAGTGGCGCGCGAGATCACCATCATTCATGACTTAAATACCCTTTTAAATGTATCGGCAAATTTAATTCGTGAACGGTTCAAGGTTTACCATGTTGGCATCTTTCTTGTTAATGAACGGGGTGACTATGCCATTTTACGCGCTGCCAGCAGTATAGCCGCCAGCCAAATGCTTGAAGAAAACTACCGGCTCAAGGTGGGACAGGAGGGGATGGTCGGCAGTGTAACCAGGACAGGACAGGCACATATTGCCCTGGATGTCGGCGAAGACGCTGTTCACTTTCAAAACCCATACCTGCCGCAAACCCGCTCCGAAATCACGCTGCCATTACGCAGCCGCAGCATGACCATTGGTGCATTGGATATTCAGACAGATAGCCAGGCCGCCTTTAGCGAACAGGATGTAAGAGTCCTTCAATTACTTGCAGACCAGCTGTCAGCAGCAATTGAAAACGCTCAACTGGTACAGCAGGTCAATGAAACCCTGGCAGAGCTTAACAATGCCTATGAAACACAAACCCAGCATGTATGGCAGTCAGCCATCCATCAATATGAACGCTCCGCGTACGAATATGACGGCATACAGGTGCGGTCCATACCGCAGAATTTACCTGCCGACCTGCACCAGCAGTTGAAGGATGGCGAACCCGTCATCATCAAGGAAGGCAACGAACAGAATAAAAGCCATTCGAAGAACACCCTGTTGGTTCCATTGATGGTGCTAAATCAGGTGATCGGTGTGATCGGTATGGAGCAGGAAGACCCGGAACACATGTGGACAAATGAAGAAATATCCATCGCCCAAGCCGCCGCAAACCGCGCAGGAATTACCCTGGAAAATGCCCGGCTGCTCAAGGAGAGTCAACGGCGGGAGACAAAGGAACGCGCGATCTTTGATGCAACTGCGCGTATTGGCTCGACCTTGAACATTGGGAATATTCTATACACAACCGCAGAAGAAATTGAACGCATTCTTGGCGACTCGGAAGTCATCCTGCAATTTAATAACGACAATGCTTCTTCAACGAATGAAGAATAAAGATGCCATACAATATTATCAACCCTAATTTATCCCGCCAATATTTCCTGACCTGGATCATATTAAAATGGATCGATCAACAGACAACATAGAGTATTCATATACAAATTGGCGTGCCGCCTTCCTGCGGGTCACCTTAATTGGGGCAAGCATCTTTGGGTTGGTGGCAGTGATCCCCGGCGTACTGGGTGCAACCAGCCCCATTTACGCCTGGCTTTATTCCGGCGCCTATCTGGTATTGTTACTCTTAACCATCCTCCCCGTCCCAAGTTCAATTAAAGCCGGGACAGTGATCAGTTTAGTCTTTGGTCTGGGAGTTTTGGGGCTTACAGAATCAGGAATTCGAGGCGACGCAGCCGCGTTCATGCTGGGTGCAATAACCATTGCATCCCTCTTGTTTTCATGGAAGACCGGCTGGGTGGTTACAGGTCTGGCGATGCTGGCTTTTTTCATCAGCGGCTGGCTGGTGCTAAGCGGCACCATGCTCATTACCAGCAGTGAAGTAACACCCGGGACTGTTGAAACCTGGGCAAGCGGAAGCACCTCTGTATTACTACTTGCTGTTGTGATCGTGAATGGGATCCGCCTGACACAAAATGAATTTGGCAAGGCAGAACAGCGTGCCCAAACAGCGCTAAACGTGCTCCAAAGTGAAAAATCATCTTTGGAACAGCGGGTGGAAAAGAGAACCCGGGATCTAGCCGATGCCAATCAGATCATTGAACATCGCGCCCAAATGTTCCAGGCCATCGCGCAGGTAACCCAGGCCATCATATCCACTCAAAATCTGCAGGACCTTCTGCCACAGGTCACCCAAGCCATCAGCCAGTATTTTGGCTTTTATCACGTCGGTATTTTTTTGATCAATACGAACAAGGATTTTGCCGTTCTAAGTGCCGCCAACAGTGAAGGCGGACAAAAAATGTTGGAGCGCAAACACAAGCTGCGTGTGGGACAGGTCGGCATTGTTGGTTATGTGGCCGGGACAGCCAAACCCCGCATCGCACTCGATACTGGATCTGACGCCATCTATTTTAACAATCCTGACCTCCCGGAAACCCGCTCTGAAATGGCACTGCCCCTCCTTCAAACCGGCGGTCAAATCATCGGAGTCCTTGACATACAAAGCACCGAACCAAATGCTTTTAACCGCGAGGACATTGAAATACTCATCACACTGGCAGACCAGGTATCCATGGCCATTGCCAATGCCCTGCTTTATGAAAAAACGCAGAAAAACCTGCTCGAATCTGAACTGCTTTACCGGGGTGATCTGCAAACCGGCTGGAAAAAATTTACCGCCCACCAAAATATTGCGGGAGTGCGCCGGATCGGAATGAGTACAAACCTGTATCAGGATTCCATGGAACTACCCGGCGCGGAAGAAGTGATAAGGTCCGGATCTGCATACGTGAATAACGGCAAAAAAGCTCAAATTACCATGCCCGTGAAATTACGCGGGGAAATTGTCGGGATGCTCAATATCAAAACAGACGAGGCATCCAGATTGACCGAGGATCAATTAGATATCATCACCGCCATCGTAGACCGGGCTGCGCTATCCATTGAAAGTTCACGCCTGTTGGCAGAAAGCCGCATGGCTGCGGAAAAAGAACGCGCGATCAGTGAAATCTCTGCGAAAATCAGCGCGAACACCGAAATTGAGATGATATTGAAAACAGCTGTTCAAGCACTGGGCAGCCAAATTGGCGATGCTCAAATATCAGTTGAGATCGAGAGCAATGATGAATAAGCCATGCCCGTCAGTAAAAAAGACGCTAAATTTTTGAGGTATTCCTGTGGATAAAAGGTCAAAAACCGCCCGTTTTAATGCAACACAGCTTTACGCCATACTCGGCGCAGGCTTTGGGTTCACATTCCCACTGGCAGGAACCTTTTTGGAAGTTTTATTTTCAGGTCTTCCGATCACCCTGGCGAGTATGCTTCGGGTCCAGCGCACAAATCCATTGTTATGGATCGTTGATACTGCACCTATTGTTATTGGACTGTTTGCAGCGTATGCGGGGCGCAAGCAGGATATTTTAAGCGAAGTCAATGAACAACTGCTTGCGCGTGAAAATGAACTGAAAGCCAATCAAATAAACCTTGAGAAATACGCGAATGCACAGAGAGTGGGTCTGGCGGCAGCCAATGAACGCAATGAGCAGCGCACCGCCAAACTTGAAGCCATTGCGCATATTGCCCGTACCATCAGTTCCATGCAAGTTCTGAGCGAACTGCTGCCACAGATCACACAGACGATTTCAGAAAGCCTTGGTTTCTATCATGTGGGCATCTTCCTGCTGGATGAAAGCAGGGAATACGCCATCCTCTCGGCAGCGAACAGCAAGGGTGGTAAAAAAATGCTCCTGCGAAATCACCGTCTGCTTGTGGGAGGGACCGGCATCGTAGGTTTTGTAACCAGGACCGGACAGCCACGCATTGCACTGGATGTTGGACTTGATACGGCTTATTTTAACAACCCAGACCTGCCAGACACCCATTCCGAGATCGCCCTTCCCCTGCGTGTCGGAAGCGAGGTTTTTGGCGCACTTGATGTGCAGAGTGCTGAAACAAATGCGTTCGCACAAGAGGATATAAACATTCTTTCCACACTGGCTGAACAAGTCAGCATCGCCATTCAAAATGCACGCTCCTATCAACAAACCCAGGAAGCGCTGGCGCAGGCGAAGTCGGCATCGACTCAAATGAGTTATCAACAATGGAGACAGTTCGCTGCCCAAAAGCCGGTGGAAGGTTATACCTTTGATGGCGTAAATACGGAAAAAACCAAGCCATCCAGCGAGGAACACGCTCAGAGTCTTTCCGTTCCGCTTATTCTGCATGGCACCCGCATTGGTACACTCAAACTCAGCACGGCAAATGCAGGCCGGACATGGACGGATGACGAGATCGACATGGCGAAAGCTACAGCGGAACGTGCCACGATCGCACTTGAAAACGCGCGCCTGCTCCAGGAATCTCATAAGAGAGCGGCAAAGGAACGCACCATTGGAGAGATATCCGCCAAGATCGGGAGTCTAAGCAACCTAGAAAACCTGATCAAGACCACCATTCAGGAACTGGGCAACACCCTGCCAAACACAGACATTGCCATTCAAATTTCCAACGAAAGGCCAGGGCAAAAGTAAACCCCAGGAGCATGATATGTTTTCAAGAATAATCGATACTTTTAGAGACGAAGAAGACCACGACCCGGCATTTATCAGGCTGACGCGCAATATCGTTATATTCATTGTGCTGGTCAATGCTGCCGCCCTGCCTTTGGTCTCAAACCAGTCGGGCGAAGGGTCTCTTAAGCTGCCTGTATTGGCCGCACTTACAGTCACGCTTATCCTCGAAATCATTGCCCTGTTTTTTATTTTTCCCGGAAATGTGTATGCGGCAAAAGTGTTGATCCCATTTTCGTCAATCGTTGCGATCACAGCTTTATCCCTTAATGCAAATGGGCTTAACAATCCAATCATCCTGGGGCTGCCCTTTGTTTTGATAATATCAGCACTTCTACTGGGAAGGCGTTCAATTGCATGGACCGTCCCTGGAGTCGTCCTCGCAATTGTCATTATCGCCGTCCTGGATCTCAATAATAAAATTCCCTCCCCGGCGGCGGGGGTGGGTGATGTAATTATTGCGGCTGTGTTCCTGATCGGTTGCGCTGTTGTCATCCAAGCGATGGCAGGCAGGCTCAATCATTTGTCCGGCCGGGCAGGCATTGACGAGCAGATCCCCAAAGGGGGGAATTTGGGAACAAGCGAACCAAACACCTTCCTTGAGAAACAAGTGCACCAGTTGACAGCTGAACTTGAGTCCATCAACAAAAACAACCTGCGACGTGCCCGTCAATATCAGGCAATAGCGCTGGTGAACCAGGCGATCACGTCCATTCATGACCTTGATCGACTACTTCAAACCATCACAGAAGTGATCAGTGAGCAATTCGATATTTATCACACTGGCATCTTTTTATTGGATGAAAATCGGGAGTTTGCAGTCTTGCGCGCCGCAAACAGCATTGGCGGAAAAACCATGCTGGAGCGTGGACACAAATTACAGGTGAGCCAGACCGGTATTGTTGGCTTCGTAACAGCAACCGGACAACCACGCATTGCAATGGATGTCGGCAGTGACGCGGTTTACTTTAATAACCCTGACCTCCCCGGAACCCGTTCCGAAATTGCGCTTCCCCTTTCGAGGGAAGGTCGAATTATTGGCGCACTGGATGTCCAAAGTACTGATCCAAATGCCTTCAACCAGGACGATATGGAGATTTTGAGCACACTTGCAGCCCAGGTATCAACAGCCATCAATATCACCATTGTCAGCGAAATTGCCAAAGTATCACTTGCCGAAACACAAAGTTCATTCAGGAATGCGGTTCAAGAGTCATGGAAGGTGATGCGTCCCACATCCATGGGACTGGGTTATGAACTCAAAAATTCCATTTTGACATCCCTGGATCACGAGCTTGATGGAGCGCATATACGTGAAGCCGTTGCCAATGGAAAGCCCGTCTTTGGTAAAAACGAGAATGCGCCGTCACGCCTTGCGATCCCCATTCATTTGCGCGGACAAGTCGTGGGCGTAATGGACCTGAGCGCAAACAATCAGCGCAAATTAACGACTGACGAAGTTGATATTGCCAAAGCGGTCACTGAACGCCTTTCGCTCGCCATTGAAACCGCGACCTTGATCCAATCCACGCAGCACCGTGCAGACGTTGAACGCCTTACCACTGAAATATCCGCAAAGATCAGTTCCTCCACCCGTTTTGAGACCATCCTGAAAACAGCTGCGGAAGAACTTAGCAAAGCGCTTAGCGGATCGGATGTGCTGGTGCAGATCGAACCGATCTCCATTGAACTGGGAATGGAATAATGACACAGGGTTCAAGATGAAAAATACTTGCTTTGCAAAAATTGTACCGGTGATCTTAATCCTGAACATCCTGACAGGTTGCAGCGTCCTGCAGCCTGTTGAAGCGCCTGACAATGAGCCAATTCGCATGGGATATACGGAGTGGTGGGGCGACTATACGCTCGTGGTAGGAAAGGAAAAAGGATTTTTCCAACAACAAGGTGTGCAGGTGGAACCGATATTTCATGAGGTTTATTCCGAGTACATTATTGACCTGGCTTCAGGCCAGATGGATGGCGCCTTTCTTGCGATGGGAGACGTCATTAACATCAATCATGTTTCCCCCATGAAAGTTGTTGGCGTTACCGATGACGGAGGCGCCGATTCAATTGTCGTCAGCCCTGATATTGAGTCAATCGCCGATCTACAGGGTAAAAAAGTCGGCGTAAGAATAGGTACACAGTACGAATTAATGGTTACAGAAATGTTACGAAGTGCCGGCATGGACAGCAGTGACGTTACCATTGTGGAAGTCGATCCCGAGGAAGTTTTGACGGCGTTAAGCAGCGACCGGGTACAGGCAGTTTACACATGGGAGCCCTTCCTTTCGGAAGCAGTTGCCGATGGCAACAAGGTCATCTTCCCGAATGAAAAAATGCGGCTCTTTCCAGATGTAATCGTATTTCGGCGTTCCGTGGTTGAACAAAGACCCGATGACATCAAGGCCTTCCTGCGGGCATGGTTCCAGACAGTGGAATACCGCATGCAGCACGAAGGAGAGACCCGGGACATTGCCGCCAAATATCTTGAGCTGCGTCCTGAAGAGATCCAACCTGATAACAACCTCAAAATCCTTACATTGAGCGACAACAAAGCCATCTTTGATATCCAGGATAAAAATTCGATCTACACTGTCACAAACATTACCTCTGATTACCTGATCTCGATCGGCGCAGTCACCCAACAGGTTGATCTGCTTGAGCTGATCGACCCAAACTTCCTGCCATAAGCAACGGAACAAGAGACTTCTCATGAATAACCCATCCACCCACCCCCAGAAAGAGGAAGCACGCCGCGAAAGAAATGCGTTGGCGGTCAGTGTGACCACGGGCATTCTATTTCTGGTCATTTCTATCATTTTGGGATCCATTGGATATTTCGAAAACGGGCTCAACGGTTTGTGGGGCGTCGGGGTGACCGGTCTGGTCTCATTGGCTGCATTTTTAAGCGCACTGCAGGTCTCCCGTGGACGCGCCATACCCGGCATTACCATGTTGATCGTAACGATCCTGGTATTGGCTTGCATCCTCCCGTTTATAGCACGCGGGCAGGGTCTTGCGCTTGCCATCATTGTCCTTATTCTGGTAGCGGGAATTGCATCCGTCTCCCTGCCGCCTGCATGGACCAGGGTCGCCATCATCAGCGCCTTCGTCATAGCGATCTTTGTTGTATTAACTGACCTTTATTTACCTTATACCGGGCAGCCAGCCAATCCCATTTATACCAATGTCGCTGCCGGCGTCACATCCTTTGTGTATGCCCTGTTCATTCTCAGGAATTTTAGATCCTACTCCCTGCAAACCAAGATCATCATCGCGTTTATTGTGGTCACAATTTTCCCCCTGTTCATATTAAGTTTCATCAACAGCAGGTTCACGATCAGGACAATTCAAGCGCAAAACGAAACGCAATTATCCTCGCTTGCGATCATTACAGCAGACACGGTTGACGATTTCATCATTACCCAGCTCGATAATGTGTACGCGGATGCGAAGCAGGTATCCTTAACCGAATATCTTGAAGACCCGGCATTTGAGCAAGCGGAACAGAAGGCAAGCCTGACACTGTTGGCGCTGACACGGAAAAGCCCCATTTTTATCCGTTCTGCCGCGGTGTTAAACACAAATGGGATCAATATCCTGGACTCATTTGAAAAAAACCAGGGGCGAAACGAAGCCGATTTTCCCTACTTTACCCGTCCGTTGAAGAATGGACTGCCGTATGTGTCGAATATTACATTTCGAGGGAACAAACCGAGCATATTTTTCAGCGCACCGATCAAAAATGCGGAAGGAAAAACCATCGGCATTCTGCGAATTGAATACCACGCGGCTGTCATTCAATCCTTTGTGCAAAATTTGCAGCAAAAAGACTCTGACACCATTATTTCACTTGTGGATACAAATACTTATTTGCGGACAGCTCATACCGGAAACCGCGACAATCTCTTCAAATCATATAAAGCCTTTACCGAAGTGGAGCTTGTCGCCCTGGAATCAGATGGACGCCTGCCCCTGGACCCACTGCGGGAAACCAACAATGCGATCGTTGAAGGCATAAATAACCTGCAGCAGGAGTCGCTCTTTTATCTTTTCTCTGATGCAAATATCGCCACGGATGTTCACACTGGCGTATTTCTCAGCACACAGCCCTGGGTTGCACTGGTGAGTCAGCCTACCAATGAATATCTTGCCCCGCTCAGAGAGCAACAAAGGACAAACGCCCTGATATCAGTATTGCTGGTTATTTTTAGTGTTGTCACCGGATTCATCGTCTCGCAGGTCTTAACTTCCCCGCTCACTGCCCTGACAAAAATCGCTGAAAAAGTTACCTCGGGCGATCTAACCGCGCAGGCCGAAATACGGACAGAGGATGAAATTGGCGTTCTGGCAGACACATTCAACCGTATGACCAGTCAGTTGTATCAAATGTTGACAGGGCTTGAGCAGAAAATCGCCGAGCGCACAACCGACCTGGAATTATCGCGCCAGCAAAGCATAAAACGCGCCAATGAGCTCCAATCCATCAGTGAGATCTCAAAGATCATTACCGGTGAACAAAAACTCGAGAATCTCCTGCCGCTCATTACCCGCCTTGTCAGTGAGAACTTCAATTTCTATCACACAGGCATTTTCCTGATGGATAAAACAAACCAGTTTGCCGTGCTGCAAGCCGCGAATAGTGATGGCGGCAGGAACATGTTAAAGCGCGGGCATAAACTTGAAGTGGGTGAAAGCGGCATTGTGGGTTATGTGGCGAAATCGGGACTTCCCCGCATCTCTCTTGATGTTGGTCAGGATGCTGTTTACTTTAACAACCCCGACCTGCCCAACACGCGCTCTGAAATGGCGCTGCCCCTCAAAGTACGTGACCGCACAGTGGGCGTGTTGGATGTGCAGAGCGAACGACCGGGTGCTTTTACTGAAAACGATGCGAATACTCTCAGCATTTTAGCCGACCAAATTGCAATTGCCCTGGAAAACGCACAGTTATTCTCTCAAACGCAACAGGCATTAAGCGAAGCACAGGCGCTCTACCGTCAAAATCTACAGGAAGACTGGAAAACCTTCAGCCGCGAAAGAGAGTTTTTGGGCTATCAGCAAAGCCTGACAAGCGGAAAAAGGCTGGAGCAGACCGTGGATACGGATGAAATTCGACAAGCCATTAATCGCGGAGAAGTATTGATATTTCATGAGGACGGGATCACACAAGAGGCATCCATGGTTGTGCCGATCAAGCTGCGCGGACAGATCATCGGTAATATGAATATCAAAGCACCCGTCAAAAACCGCAAGTGGTCGAACGATGAAGTGAACCTTGCCGAAGTGATCTCAGAACGTCTTTCGATCGCGCTTGAGAATGCGCGCCTGATCCAGGAATCCCAGCGCCAGGCAATCAAGGAACAGACCATCAGTGAAGTCACCGGAAAGATCGGCGCATCCATCAATTTAAAGAATGTATTACAGACAGCCGTGGAGGAATTGGGACGCGCCATGCCCGGCTCGGAAGTTGTCATAAAGTTTGAAGAGAACGATTAAAACCTTTTACAAAAAGAGAGCGCCAGTCAGTTTCAACGTAAGGACCTGACAAACAAATTTATTGTGCCTTTATCAGAAAATAAAGCATTTGCAAGGAGTCATTTCGTGGAGAACCAGCCAAGACAACGTTATACCAGTTTGCAATCAACCATCACGATCGGTTTGATTGTGTTTGGAGTTGTTGCCAGTGCAATGGTTACCGGCATATTTTATACAAACTTCAGCAATCAGATTCAGGAAGACATAAAGCTACGCCTGAGGGATATTGCAGACATTGCGGCGGTTCAACTTGACCCGGAAGAACTTGCCACAGTGGTGGATAGAACAGATCTTGAAAACAAGTCCTATATTAAGTACCAAAAAGAACTTTCCGATATTATTAATGCCGGTGAGGATGTCATTAACATCTATACCATGCGGCAGAATAAAGACGGGATCATTTATTTTTACATGGATGCCGGCATCCCGGGTTACGAACCTGACCCTCCCGGGGTAATTCAGTATGAACAACCGACGGACCTGCTGTTGGCAACCTTTTCTGCGCCATCCGGCACGGTGGTGGAAAATGATATTTATACTGACGAGTTTGGATCCGTTCTTTCCGCCTACACACCCATCTATACCAAGGATGGAAGTCTTGAATCCATACTGGGTGTAGACATGAATGCAGAAACGGTCATCAATGCAAGAAAAAACATGATCCGGCAGGTCTTGATCTATTTTGGTATCACCATACCGCTTATCACATTGCTGGCCTGGCTTTTTGGATATCGGCTCTCGCGTCCATCTGTTGTGCTAAGCGGGGTGGTTTCCCAAATTGCACAAATATCTGAATCAAACCTTCAAGCCATCCCAATCTCGCTGGCAGGAGACAGCAAGGAAGCTTTTAACCTGATCCAAATATTCAATACGATGTCCGGCAAACTCCAGAACTTAATTCAAAACCTGGAACAGGGTGTTGCTGAGCGCACATTTGAATTACAAAAAGTAAGTGCCCTCAATGAGAAGCGTGCCAGACAATTTGAATCGATCACCCGGGTCTCAAACGCCATTACATCCGTTCAAAATTTACAGGAATTACTGCCCCTGATCTCGGAAGCAATCAGTCAGAATTTTGGCTTTTACCATGTCGGTATTTTCCTGGTCGAAGCTGGCAACCAGTATGCCGTGCTAAGCGCGGCAAACAGTGAAGGCGGCAGGAAAATGATCCGGCGCCATCATCAGCTCAAGATCGGCGAACAGGGCATCGTAGGATATGTATCCCAAACTGGTAAATCGCGCATTGCATTGAACGTAGGAGAGGATGCAAATTACTTTACAAACCCGGAGCTGCCTGCCACCCAATCTGAGATGGCACTGCCGCTCAAGACGGGGGATGATGTCATCGGTGTATTGGATATTCAGAGCACAGAACTGGGTATTTTTACCGATGAGGACTTTATTACCCTATCCACACTAGCCGACCAGGTCAGTCTTGCCATTCAAAATGCGCGTCTTTTTGACCAAAGCCAAAAAGCGATCGCGGAGTTTGAAGCCATACAACGCCAGTATATACGTGAATCATGGACCCACCTGCCAAAAGAGGAGAAACTAACCGGATATCGCTATTCAACCACCGGTGCCATCCCCCTGAGCAAAGACGTGGAACCTGCCAGGAGCGAAGGCAAGGCAGACCGGCATGAAATCAACGTCCCGATCAGCTTGCACGGCGAAATAATTGGAACCCTGTCTGTGCAAGCCCCTCAAAATGAGCGGATCGGCACAGATAAAATGGATCTGATCAAAGCTGTGGCGGAACGAGTTGCGCTATCTGCTGAAAATGCCCGCCTCTTTGATGAGACAAACCGCCGCGCCGAACGCGAACACCTCGTATCAGACATTACCACCAAGATACGCAGTACCAACGACCCACAGGAAATGATCAAGACCGCCATCGAAGAACTGCGCCAGGCCTTGAGCGCGACAAGAGTTGAGATCGTCCCCAAAAAAATTGCACCCCCACCAGATAAATAGAATTGGAAAAAAACAACCATGACAAAAATTATCGCTATATCCAATGAAAAAGGCGGCGTGGCAAAAACCACAACCACCATCTCGCTTGGGGCTGCCCTTGTTGATCTGGGTTACCGCGTCCTGCTTATTGACCTTGACGCGCAAGCCAACCTCACGCTTGCGCTTGGATTTGAACCAGGAGATTCTGAGTATACATCGAGCAGTATCATGCTGGACAACGCTTCGCTATTAAGCGTACGGCGAAAAACAGATGTGGATAAACTTGACCTGATCCCATCCAGCCTGCGGGTTGAGACCTCCGAGCAGTTCCTGCCGATGCGAACGAATTACACCACCATTCTTAAACGGGCAATTGCCAACACAACTGATATTCAATATGAGTACATCCTGCTCGACTGTCCCACTGCGCTCGGCGCAATCACCCAAAACGCACTCACTGCGGCAGACCTTTTGCTTATCCCAACACAGGCGGAATACTTCTCGGCGTATGCTCTGCGGAATATGATGAATCTCGTCCGCCGTATCCGGGAAGAGGATAACCCGGGTCTTGCGTACCGGATCCTCATCACAATGCTGGATAATAGAAATCGCACACATCGCAATATTCATGACCAACTCCGCTCAACATTTGGCGAAGGAGTATTCAACACGGTTATTGAAATGGACACAAAATTGCGCGAAAGTTCCATAGCAGGCATGCCGATCTCAAGTTACAAGCCCGGCGCGCGCGGTGCCACACAATATCATATCCTTGCCCAGGAGTTAATCGAATATGTCAAAGAAACCGAAAATAGACAAGCGGCTTGACAATTTATTCAAAGGGATTACTCCTGAAGACAGCAACTCAAAACTGAAGGATGAACCTAAGGTTGAGAAAGAGGTGCCGTCTTCGTCCTCTGATTCTGCAACCTCCCAGGGAAAAAGCCTGGCAACAGTATTTAAAGTTAATGAAGCGGGTTTCCCGTTTCCACGGCACACCGGCAGATTGATCCCCCCTGACCCGGTCATTACCCGGGAAAAGGATGATATAAAATCCACTTATGACGTGAATATCCAATCTGGTTATGAAGACTGGGCAACCTTGCGCGTGGTGGATGAAACCAGCAAACGAGAATGGACCCCTGATGAGATCCTGCTGGTAAAACAAGTCTCTGACCAACTATCCATTGCCCTTGAAAATGCGCGTTTGTTTCAGGAAGCACAAAAATTCAAACTCGGAATTGACCGAATTGATAATGCAGTTTTTATTACTGACATTCAGGGCGTGATCCAATACATAAACCCTGGCTTTGAAAAGGTATATGGGTTTACGAGTGATGAAGCATTGGGGAAGACACCGCGCATAATAAAATCCGGACTCATCCCGGATAATCAATACAGGCATTTTTGGGAAAAGCTTCTCAGTGGCGGCACGGTCACCGGCGAAATTGTCAACAAGACCAGGGATGGGCGTCTTGTCTCAATATCGGGGACAAATAATCCGATCCTTGATGAGAATGGAAAAATTCTCGGCTTTCTATCTGTGCACCAGGATATTACCGAACGCAAAAAATCTGAAGAAGCTCTTGCCAAATCTGAAGCAGACTTGCGCGCGCTGTTCTCCGCCATGGAGGATATTGTGCTGGTCTATGACCGGGATGGGCGATATATGCGCATTGCCCCCACCAACCCTTCGCGTCTGGTAAAACCGCTCGAAGAACTGCTTGGACAGTTGATACATGACGTATTTCCAAAAGAAACAGCTGACCGTTTTCTGAGCGCGATCAGAAAAACCCTGGATGACGGGGAAACCAATCAATTGGAATATCCCCTGACCCTGGAGAACAAGACCTTCTGGTTTCTTGCCAACCTGTCAAAACTCGATGAAAACAATGTATTTTGGGTGGCACGTGACATTACCGAGCGAAAAAAATCGGAGGAAGAACTGCGCAAGAGCCAGGAACAATATGCTCTGGCAGCAGAGGGGGCGAATGACGGCTTATGGGATTGGGATATTGCGGCCAACGAGATCTATCATTCCCCGCGCTGGAAATCCATGTTGGGCTATGAGGTAAACGAGTTAACCAGTGGGTTTGAAGATTGGAGAAAATTAATCCATCCCGATGACCTTGACCATGCAACAACCGCCCTCGACAACTACCTGACTGGAAAAGCAGACACATATGATATTGAGATCAGACTTCAGCATAAAGACGGTACCTGGCGCTGGATCCGGGACCGCGGCAAAGCTCTCCGCGATAAAAACGGCAAAGCGGTCCGCATGGCTGGGTCTCACTCTGACGTGACAGAACGAAAAAATGCCGAGGAATCCATCCGGCGCCGCAATGAATACCTGGCCGCATCTTCTGAGATCGGAAAGATCATCACATCCACGCTCGACCTAAACTCGATCTTTGCCCGGACCGTAAACCTGATCCTTGAGCGCTTTAGTTTCTATCATGCGAGCATATTTATTGTCGCAGAAACCGGATTTAACGCCATTTTGCAGGAATCAACCGGTGAAGCTGGCGCAGAAATGAAAAGGAATAGACACGCGCTTCCCTTGAATGACAAATCGATCGTTGGCAAGGTGGCTCTTGACGGAAAAGCCGTGGTTGTAAATGATGTCAAGATCGATCCCTTGCATAAATTTAATCCATTACTGCCCGAAACCCGCGCAGAAGCAGCCATCCCTCTGCGCATTGGGAACCGAATTATTGGCGCAATTGATGTTCAGTCAAAAGAGGCCGGTGCGTTTGAGGAAGATGAGATCACCGTACTGCAAACCCTTGCCGACCAGGTGGCTGTAGCCATTGATAATGCGCGTTCCTTTGAACTTGCGCAGGAGGCGGTCCTGGAAATGCGCGAGATCGACCGCCTAAAAAGCCAATTCCTGGCGAACATGAGCCATGAATTGCGCACGCCGCTAAACTCGATCATTGGCTTTTCGCGTGTGATCATCAAAGGCATTGATGGTCCCGTCACAGAATTGCAACAACAGGACCTGACCGCCATCTATAATTCAGGTCAACACCTGCTTGGGCTGATCAATGACATTCTTGATCTTTCCAAGATCGAAGCCGGCAAAATGGAACTGGCATTCGACGAAGTCAACATATCCGAGATCACGAGCAGTGTCCTTTCCGCCATGAGCGGTCTCATCAAGGATAAGCCGATCCAAATAAAACGTATCATCCAACCAGACCTTCCCACTGTGCGCGCTGATGCGATCCGTGTCCGGCAGGTCATGATCAACATGCTTTCCAATGCGGCAAAATTTACAGATGAAGGCAATATCATCGTGGAAGTGGGACTTCACCCGGATGAGTTGGGGAACAATGAAGTAAGGGTCAGCGTTACAGACACAGGACCAGGGATATCCAAAAAGGATCAGGAGAAATTATTCCAACCCTTCTCACAAGTGGACACTTCACCCACGCGCAAGACAGGCGGCACAGGTCTGGGGCTTTCGATCAGCCAGCACATCATCAACATGCATGGAGGGAGTATTTGGGTCGACAGTGATACAGGCAAGGGGAGCAAATTTACCTTCACGCTGCCACTTTTCCGTGTGCAAAGGGAAAACACCGTCTTTTCCACCGGGAACAAGGTGATCCTTTCCATTGACGATGACCCACAGGTTATCGGTCTTTACGAAAGATATTTACACACCCAGGGATACGAGATCATCCCGTTAACCGATCCATCCCATGCTTTAGAGCGCGTTAAGCAGTTGAAACCATTTGCTGTAACTTTGGATGTCATGATGCCCGGCATCAATGGCTGGGAAGTTCTGGAAAGCCTAAAAAGCGACCCCGATACACGCGATATCCCCGTCATCATCTGCAGTATTATCGAGGATCTCGAAAGAGGGTTTAATCTTGGCGCCACAGATTACCTGGTCAAGCCCATCCTGGAAGATGATTTTGTCGGCGCTCTGGACCGCTTGAATGCCGGCGGTTCGATCTATGATGTATTGGTGATCGATAATAACCCTGAAGACTTACGCCTGATCAATAAAGTATTAAATGACGACGGCAAATACAAGGCCATCCTTGCTGAAGAGGGACGCATGGGATGGGAAATCATTTCCTCAGAGAAACCACCGCATGTCGTGGTGCTTGACCTTTTCATGCCCGATATGGACGGTTTTAAAATCCTGGAAAATATGCAGGCAACTCAAAAACTGCGTGATATTCCGGTGATCGTCATTAGCCGCATGGACCTTACACCAGAACAAAAGTACCAATTGAGTGAATTCGGACAACAGCTGCTGTCAAAAGGCGCCTTCAACGAGGAAGAATTACTTTCTTCCATCCATCGTTCACTGGAACGGGTACAAGCAAGCAATAAATAGGAGGATGCATCACTGTGTCATTTATCATCAAATGTATTGATTGCGGGCACAACGCGCCTTATTACCCGGCATCTGTGTCATGCCCAAAATGCGGCAGCCAATGGCGTGAAGCAGAGTACGATTATGAGCTGATCGGGAAGACCCTCCCTGCCAAACTGGCAGCCCGTCCCTTTGACCTCTGGCGTTATCGTGAGCTGCTGCCTGTGCGCAACCCAAATATAAATTTCTCACTCGGTGAAGGCGGAACACCGCTCATCCGCGCGGTAAATTTGGGCATGATGCTGGGGTGTCCAAATATCTTTATCAAGGATGAACGCCAGGGACCAACTGCTTCGTTCAAAGACAGACAGGCTTCGGTTACGATCGCTGCGCTTAAAGAAGCCGGGATCACAGAGATGGTGGCGGCATCCACAGGGAATGTTGCGATCTCCTATTCGGCTTATGCCTCCCGCGCCGGGGTCAAGTTATGGGCGTTTGTTACCAGCCTGGTGCCGGCAATGAAAATGCGTGAGATCGCGTTATATGGAAGCCAGGTGATAAAAATCACCGGATCCTACGACCAATGCAAACAAGTGGCATCTGAATTTGCCCGTCAACGCCACCTTTACCAGGACATGGGCGCCCGCACCATCACCTGCATTGAAGCCATGAAAACAATTGCCTTCGAAATTGCAGAGCAGCTGACCGTCATTCAAGGACCAGCACCCAATACACCCTGGCGCAGCCCTGACTGGTATATACAAGCCGTTAGTGGCGGCATGGGGCCCATCGGGGTTTACAAAGGATTCCGAGAAATGCAAAACATGGGGTGGGTGGAGGGTATCCCTGCGTTTGCGCCCATCCAGGCAGAGGGCTGTGCACCCATGGTGGACAGTTGGAAAAAAGGGCTGGAAAAAGCAGAGCCTGTCACATCCCCCAAGACTCGCATTGAAACGCTCGCCACCGGAGACCCGGGGCGCACCTATCAAATTCTGCGGGATGAAGTAAACAGCACCAACGGCGCCTTTGAAAGTGTTAGCGATGAGGAAGCCTTCAGAGCCATGCACGTACTGGCAAAGATGGAGGGGATCTCAGCCGAACCCGCAGCCGCTGTTGCCTTTGCCGGGCTATTCAAATTGATCCGCGCAGGGGTTATAAAGTCGAGTGATACCGTAGTGGTGAATTGCACCGGGCATACCATGCCGGCAGAGCCTGGCATTTTGGGGGATAACTGGTCGCGCGATGTAAAACTGATGACCAGTGAAGAAACCCCGCAGGAAGGATTGCTCTCGGCGCTTCGACAGGTTGCCCCCGAACGCTTCCCCAAGATCGCGATCGTGGAAGATACCGCAGAAGCTCGCCGGCTGATCCGACGCATTTTACAATCACAAGGCAATTTCACCATTTTGGAGGCTGGCAATGGACGCGAAGGGTTGGAGCTCATTCAGCGCGAACTGCCGGACCTGGTGGTGCTTGATCTGATGATGCCGGAAATGGACGGGTTTTCCGTGATCGAAGCATTGCGTGCAAAACCCGAAACAGCCACCATCCCCGTGATCGTGGCAACGGCAAAAGAACTTACAACTGATGAAAAGAACAGGCTCAATGGTCAGATACAATCCCTGATGCAGAAGGGCGATTTCCTCAATGATGAGTTTCTTGAAGAAGTAAAAGGATTAATAAAATAATTCGCCTGTTATTTATTTTACCGGTAGTTCAACAAAGGTTGCCGCACAACCATAAATGGCGGCATGCAAACACACAAAACCATTTAGAATTCAGTAGATAGACCCTTCTCCGCTTCCTTATTGACCACAAAGGCTGGTATCTTTGCAAAAGAAACAGACCGCTGGAATTTTAGCCGCTTTCAGTTCAGCAATATTTCTCGGGTTTGCCCCTGTCTTCGGGAAACTCGCGATTACGCTGGGTTTTACCCCTTTTGCGGTTGTGGCACTGCGGACTGGCTTTGCAGCAGGCCTCCTACTCCTGGTCATCGCCTTATTTTATCGGCAATACCTTTATATTTTCCCGGTGGGGCTGCTTGGGTGTGCCCTGGCAGGTGCGATCAACGGACTGGGTTCGCTGTTGTATTATCTTGCATTGCAAAGGCTGGATGCCAGCATTGGGCAATTGCTATATTCCCTTTATCCCTTCTTCGTCGCACTCTGGCTAATTCTTGACCATCAACCCCCGAGCCGCCTGACTTTCTTTCGTGTGGGGCTTGCCACTCTTGCTGTTCTGCTGCTCACAAGCGTACCCAACGGCTCGGCAGACCTGACAGGCGTGCTGATGATGCTTGGGGCGGCTGTGTTGTACGCCATGCACCTGCCCATTAATCAACGGGTACTTTATGAAGTGCCCGCGCCGACTGTTGCGCTTTACACCCTGCTTGCCATGAGCGCGGTGGTCATCCCGGTTTATTTGATATTTGACCGCGCACTGCCTGCACAAGACACCCCATGGTTTCCAATTGCAGGGTTAACTTTTGTAACCATTTTTTCACGAATCGCACTTTTCCTTGGCGTGAAAAAGATCGGCGGGATGCAGACAGCACTATTGGGACTAGCCGAACTTTTGATCGCGATCATCTTCAGCCATCTATGGCTTGGCGAAAACCTGACACCGCTCCAATGGCTGGGGGCAGTTGGACTGGGCTTTAGCCTGGTGCTGGTCATGTTCGAAGATTCGGCTTTACCTGCTTTAAGCGGCAAAACCGGCTGGCTGTCATGGATCCGTGCGCCGGGACTGCCAAAGGATATTTTTGGTCCCTATAAATAAACAAAAGCCGGGGCAGGCTGTTAAATCTGCAGAAATATACCGCCAATAAACGCGATCCCAACACCCTGGTGATGAGGGTGTCCTTTGTTCATCAGCGTTTATCCATGTTTATCCGGTGAAACGTGCATACTCCGTTTATTTGCATCCCCTTCGTATAAATAGCCAGTACCACGGACACTCACCACCCGTTCAGATAAGAGCGGGAACTCATCCAGTTTATGCCGCAAGCGACTGACCAGGGGGCGCAGTATTTCCGGTGCTTCGCGTTGTGAGGTATCGTACCCTTGAACCAACAAAACCAGTTCACGGTGGGAAAACACCTTACCTTCATTCTCGATCAAAATTCGCAGCAGCCTGCCCTCGGCTGGAGTGAGATGCTCCACTTTGTTTTTATGTTTGATCTCGCGGCGGGACAGGTCAACGGTTGTACCGTCTTTAAAAGAGAAAACTTCCACAGTCCTATCCACATCATTGTCAGCGGTTAAGTTGCCAATGCGTGACCGTGCGGCATGGCGCGTCAACCCCTTCTTTACGCTTGCCAAAATCTGGGCAGGAGAGGCAGGTTTTAGCAAATAATCGTGAATGCGCAATCGCAAAGCCTGAATGGCTGTCTCGGTGGAACCAAAAGCAGTGAGCAGAATGACTTCTGTCTCAGGTGATATTTGATTAACCACCTGCACCACTTCCAATCCATCCATGCCTGGCATACGCAAATCCACGATCATTAAATCAATGGGATGCATGCGGATATATTCGACTGCCGCCTGACCATTGAGAGCGGATGTAGCATTGTAGCCTTCCAGCCTGAGAATATCGGTCAGGGATTGGCGCGCAACGGGTTCATCATCCACCACCAGAATATTAGATTTCATTATTATCCTCCTGTTGGTAAAAATATACGAAAACAAGCGCCGGGGCCGTGCTCGGAGAGTAATTCCAACGTGCCTCCATGCGCAATTACAATATTGTAACTTACTGTCAGGCCCAAGCCCGTCCCCCGGTCCTTGGTGCTAAAGAATGGCTCGAAAATATTACCCTGCTTTTCCCTGGGAATCCCCTTCCCATGATCTTGAAAAAGGATCTCAACACCACCGTTTAGTTGACGGGCGGTAATATTCAACACTCCGCCCTCAGGCATTGCATCCATCGCATTCAAGATCAAATTTATGAAGACCTGTTGTATCTGGCTTCCTACGGCCTTGATGGCCGGGATTGCCCCAACAGGATCAACAATGATATTCACATTTGCTTCCGATAATTGCTTGGACATTAAGTTTAAGATATATTGCAGCATTTCGGAAAGGTCTACGTTTTCAAAAGAAGTTGCACCGGGGCGGTAAAAATCCAGCATGCGGCGCACAGTGAGGATCAGACGTTCCAGTTCGGTGCGGGCAAGGCTGAAATACTCGTCTCGTTTTTCCTGTGGTAAATCCTCTCGTCCCGCAAGATGAAGACAGTTCTGGACAGCTTGCAATGGGTTATTGACTTCATGGGCGATGGATGCGCTCAACCGTCCTGCAGCAGCCATTTTCTCAGCTTGCAACAATGCCTCTTGAGATTCTTCGACCTTGCGGACATAATCCAATTGTTCGGCATACAGGCGGGAATTTTCCAGCGCGACAGCGGCCTGACGCGCAAGGATCTGAAAGAGTTCGAGGTCTGCTTCGCGCAGGGGCGGCTGATTTATGTCGCGGGCAGCGCACAAAACCATGCGAAGGTTGAGTCGCAGAATCGGCACAAGGATCACCGCCCCCAAGTCAAGGTCGGCCAGGTTTTTCCTAAGGATCGAGTCGCCAGGTCCATTGGCATTGATCAACAAAGGAGCGGCAGAAGCCTCAACACGGTTTAGTAAATCAAGGAAAGGTTCCGGCAGTTCCCTGCCACGCAAAGCCAGACGGGTGAAATGACCGTCTTCGCCGCGTTGATAACATGCTGAGTGCGGGCATTGCAGATGACCACTGATGGCACTGACGATGAGATCAAGGAGCGGCTCACGACGAGTTTCAGAAAGCAGAGACTCTGTAACAGAAAACAACGGCCGCAAAGCCTGAATGCGGGCAGCGTCGCGCTTTTGCTGGCTGTCGACAAGGGCAAGTTTGACCGCATCCACCAACTCGCTGCCCTTGCTGAACGGCTTGAGGATAAGACCATCCACGCCCTGACGCAGGGCTCGAATGGCGGTTTCCACGGTGCCGTGCCCGGTCATGATGAGCATGGCAGCATCGGGCTGCAAACGCTGGGCATGCTGGATAACCTCAAAACCGTCCACTTCGGGCATACGAATATCAACCAGTAAAAGGTCAATTTTATTTTCTTTGAGATACTCGATGGCTTCGCGCGGGTTGGTTTGAGTTTCCACCTTATAACCCGCGCGCGTGAGCACGCGATTACACAAAAGCGCAATGCCGGGTTCGTCGTCTACAACAAAGATGATGGGAGTCTCCATGTTTAGAGAGGCAGCCAAACGGTGAAGGTGGAGCCCAGGTTCGGCTCGCTTAATATTTCGATGGTACCGCCATGATCGGTGACAATTCCATAGGTAACTGAAAGTCCCAAACCTGTGCCGCCGCGGTCTCCTTTTGTGGTGAAGAATGGCTCGAAAACGCGAATTTGGTCTGTCGGTGAAATACCCACACCGCCATCTTTAACTGACATGACGACCCAGTTGCGGTCACCACGGCAGACTGTGCGGGTGGCTACGGTCAAATCGCCCCCCTGGGGCATGGCTTGCAGGGCATTGTGGATCAGATTGAGCAGAACCTGCTTCATCTGATTGCGGTCCATCGAAACCCAGGGCAGGTTTTGATCAAGGTTTAGTTTCAGAATACCGTTATTGGTTTGGATCAAGTGGCGCGTGAGAGCAATGACATCGGTGACCACCTCATTCAAGTCGGCGCTAGTGCGTATGCTCTCGCCCTGACGTGAGAAATCAAGCAGGCGGCGGACAACATCACTGGCGCGGTGCGCTTCGTGCGCTACCATTTCCAGCTCTTCACGAAATGAAAAATCCTGCGGCATATCCTGCAGCATCAGTTCAGAAAAGCCAGTGACCGTGGTAAGCGGGTTATTCAACTCGTGCGCAATCCCCGCCGCCATTTCACCAACCGCCGCAAGTTTGGCAGCCTGGATCAATCTGTTTTCTGCAAAACGCTGCGCTTCCATGCGCGCATTTAATTCTATCTCAATTGATCGTAACTGTCGGATGGTCTCCTGCAATTTTTGATATTGATTTGCGCTGGTAATGACCGAGGCAAGAATGCCAGCAAGAGACTCGATCGAGGTCAAGTCGTTATGCGAAAATGCGTTCTGCTCGCGGCTTTCCACATCAATAATGCCAAGGATGCTTTCGCCATCCATCAAGGGGACGCAAATTTCAGAGCGTGCCTCCCAGCCTTTGAGGGGCGCGTGCAGTTTTTCCTGCCGGGTATCATTGACCAGAATGCTCTCCCCTGTGCGTGAGACATGCCCTGTAACCCCGCTGCTGGAAAGAAATTCACGTCCTGCAAGAGCGCGCTTGACTGTTTCAGACTGTGTGCCGCCGATACCCTGAATAATTGTCCGCTGTTCTTCATCGATCAGAGAAATTACAGCCAGTTCATATTTAAAATATTGCGCCACCAAATCAGCAGAAATGGAAACCACTTCCTGTTTGTCAGTCAGACCGATGACCTGCTGCACCACTTCATGGATCAAGCCGAGACTGCGGGCGCGTCCTTCGGCTTCTTCACGCAGGCGCGTATATTCGATCAACCCAGCCAGATGACTGGTGATCACCACCATCAAGTGCTCATCGTACTGGCTAAAGGCTTCGGCCCGGAGGTTTTCGATGATCAAGACGCCAATGGCCTGGCCGCGATATTTAAGCGGAACGATCAGCATGGAACGGGCGCCCTTATTGAGCGGGACGAAACCCTCCTGGATCGTATCCACGATACGGCGCGCACGTCCGTCCTTCAGCATGGGCTGAATGGAATGTCCGGCAAGCGTAACACTGACCACGTTTAACTTCCCTTCAAACATGCGGTAGTCTCGCAAGACGCGGCCGTCACTGGAGCGTAAAAAGAGTACGATCAATTCGGTGTTGAAGGCGCGGGAGAGCAGACCGAACACACGCCGCGCAATTTGATCCAGATTTTGGGCGGAGGAGATCGTGAGGACGAAATCGTTAAGCAATCCAAGCCGGCGCAGGTGGGCTGCCATTTCTGAAAAAGTAACCAGGACCTCGACTGAAGGTGAAACGCGTGAAGCGAGGTCGCGCAACTGTCCCAACTCGCCGCGGGAAAATTCCTTTTGGCGCCATAGGATCACAACCCCGATCAGCCGTTGGCCAATGACCAACGGCAGACAGACCCATACTTTTGTACCTGATTTAAGTGAACCGTAGGGAAGGTTATCCCAATTAGGCTGGTCATGCGTAATGACAACGTCAGATAAGGAGCGGTTCACCCGGCGGAGAATTGGATTCTCTTCAATCAGCATGGTTACACCCTTCGCTTTGGCGTCATTCCATTCGGCTTGTATCTCCAAAGATTCACCGCGGCGGATCGCCAGCCATGCTCCCTGACAAGTGGAAAGCTGTACAAAAGCACCCAGCGTTTTTTCGATGGCTAGAGGCAGGTCGGTGGCCAGACCAAATTGCAGGTCAGGCAGGAACGGTTGGCTGGGGGTTATGGAACGGCCAGACAGAAGGGAAGCTGTCAACTTCCAGATCCGCTGGGATTCAATAGACTGCTCGTCTGCGCCGACTAAAATAGCCTGCGATGACCCTGCAATAGGAAAAGTAAAGATACGTTTGGCTTCCAGATCAACATCCTCAGGAATGGAACTGGAACGGGAATACCCCCCGCTTAATGCGCCGCATAACCAGGCATCAATGGATGGCTTTGCCATGAAGCTCATCAATTCATTTTGCGCGGATTTATTAAGATGATACACGGCACGCACCAACCACGCCCCGCCCTCGCGCTCTGCCAGGACAGCCCAAACGGCTGAAGAAAGCTGTACAGCCTCTTTGAGCGAAGATTGAAAACTGCTATCGGTTTGCATGGTTATGCGCCAAATTATATCCGTTCACTATCACTTAATACCTCAAGGGTGTCCAGTCTTGTGGAAAACCAAAACCATGGAAGGCAGAAAGCCACCAGGGAATTATTAAGTTTATGGATTAATACCTGCTTTGTATATTTAAGCCCATTCTTTAGGGCACTACCATATCCTTTATCCGGAAATACTTCCCAGTTCTCCAGAAGCGCCCAGCCACCCGACGATGACAACAAAGTAAATAAACACACAGCAGAGGGAGATCACTGTAAACCCAATTTGAATCCAACCCATCACGATGCCGGCTGTTGCCATGCCATCTCCCGAAGCCATGGGCGGCACAGAACGGGTTTCCTTGCGGGCCGCATAACCTGTCCAGACTGCGATAATACTGGCGACAAAGGGGAAAAAGGTAAATCCCAATATTCCAGCCACCAGACTGATGAGGGCCAGTGTACTGGATGGCAAAACATTATATTGTGGTCTATTTTGTTGGTCCATATACCATCTCCTATTTAACTAAAACTCAGAACTGTTCAACAACGCTTTTAACGCTTCCAACTCCACCTGAGACAGGGTAACCCCCTTGCCCATCTTCTCATGATCCGCCGACCAATCGCGGATATCGTATTTGGGTTCCCTGTCATTCCAACTGATCAGGTTTATTTCCTTTGCCCAGCCCGATGCAGACTTGGACAGCACACCAATATTTTTGAGAATTTCATATTTTATTTCGGACATGAGATATTTCTCCTTAAAAACACTATCTGAACTGCACGGGAGTGCGGAGTGCACCAAGGGTATATTTCTCTCCCAATATTTCCCCAAGTATACCCGAGGCCTATCGGTCGGGAATGAATAAATTGACCATAATCTCATCAGGGAGGCAGTCAGCCCTCCTGCTTAAAAAGAAAGGGATACATAGCCCCGCCAGGGCGTTCAAGGAACACAACCATCCATTAAGGTGTGGGAGTCTCCATGAGACAAATCGTGCCGCAGCCGCCCAGGCAGCCATTTGATGAGCCGCAGACCAGTCTTCCGCCTGAACAAGCCGGTGCAGTACACATTAGAAAAGGAGTGGGGGTTGATGTTGGGGTCGGGGTAGTATCTGCCGTATTTGGGATTAGCCCCAGGTCAGCGTGGAATTCGGGTCGCGTGAAGAATGCCTGTTCAAACCGCAATGGATCGAAACCGGGCGCTTCCACGAACAGCGTGATACGGTCTGTATCGTGGAAAAAGACGCCGGTAAAAGCATAGATCCCGTCCGCATTGGTGGTAGTGATGCCGTTGCAAAGGTAAGGAGATGTATAAGAAAAATGCTCGCACTTGACAGTTGCCCCCTCAATTGGAAGGTTGGAGACTCGGTCAATGATCCTTCCATGGACTGAACCCCAGCCCAAATCTCCAACTGCGGGGATGATCGTTGCCCAGGTTGGAGATGTGCTAATAGGGATGGCAATCAACGTGAACCGCATCGCAGCAGTGAGAGTCAGGCTATCCTCGGGGCAGGGCCAGGTACAGACAGGAGTTCCAGTCAATAGGGCATTCAGGGTTGGTTCCATCGCAGCGGTGAGGGTCAGGCTATCCTCGGGGCAGGGCCAGGTACAGACAGGCGTTCCAGTTAATAGGGCATTCAGGGTTGGTTCCATCGCAGCAGTAAGGGTCAGGCTGTCACTTGGACAAGGCCATTCTTCCCATCCGCAAGTTGAACCTGGGGATGGGGTGGAAGTATTTAGAATGGAAATGGCGGGCACCTCAAATGCTGTTTCCGATGTGGGGGTCCCAATCTCCACCAATATTGCAGGACCACAAGAGACAAATATTAACAGAATCAGGCTGGATGGAAAAAAAAGAAAAATACTGGGGAATATTCTTTTCATAAAACCTTGCCTTTGTTGTATCTGATATCCCTGGCGAAGTACACAGCAGTTAACACAGAATCAGTATATCAAACTGGAATATTAAAACCAAGCCAATTTCACAGGGGGCAACCCTCTACACCATTACAGTATGGGGATCAACCCGAAGAGGATCCACATGAAAAATATGATGGGTGATAATACCCTCGTTAAACAGCGGTACAATCCCTGTCCATGTTTGAAATCACCCAACCTACACGCCGGCTTGATCAAGTGCAAATGGTGCGTACCCCACAAAAAAAGCACAAGAGGTTGCGCTTATGGTTGTTTCCGGCATTAGTCCTGCTGGTTTACTTCCTTGCTCCGTTCAGAACGAACATCCTGCTGCTTGGCACAGATGATTCTCCACAGCGCGGCACAATTGGACGAACAGACACGATGATCCTGACAACCATCGTACCGTTAAAGCCTACCATCGGAATCCTTTCAATTCCACGAGACTTGTGGGTTCCCATCCCCGGGATAGGCGAACAGCGCATCAATACTGCTTATTTTTTCGCCGAGGCGAGCCAGCGCGGGACCGGCGCTCAAGCCTCCATGCTCACCATTCAACAGAGCTTCGATGTGCCGGTGCATTATTACGCAATGGTCCACATGGAAGGAATCGTTACAGTGGTGGATGCGCTGGGGGGCGTGGATATTCAACCTGAACCGGCAACCGGCGGACAGCCCGTGGAAAAACAACACTTGAACGGAGAACAGGTTCTAGCCCTCATCCGAGATCGTTCCATCAGCAACGATTTTGGACGGATGCAGGGTGGACAGAAGGTGATCCAGGCGATCCTTGGTAAATTGCTGCTTCCCTCCTCTCTGCCACATATTCCATCCTTTCTCCTCGCACTCACCGATGTGCTTGAAACCGATATCCCTCTCTGGCAAATTCCCCGCTTGCTATTTTCACTGGCAAGGTCAATTCTCTTCGGAATTGACGGCAGGACCATCACGCCTGAGATGGTGACGCCTTTCCAAACCGAGGGCGGGGCGCAAGTCCTGGCACCGAAATGGGATTTGATCAATCCAGTCATCGAGGAGATGTTCGGAAGGTGATATCTGAAGCTGGAGAAATCCGCCAAATTCCACCCGGGTCAAGCGGCATGTTCCCAAATGGTAAAATACACAAATGACTGACATCATCACCATCATCGGCGGCGGACTTGCCGGCAGTGAAGCCGCATGGCAGGCTGCCCAATGCGGTCTGAACGTACAGTTGTATGAAATGCGCCCATCGACGCCAACTGGCGCACATCTCAGCGGAGATCTTGCCGAACTGGTCTGCTCCAACTCGCTAGGCTCAAATCTTCCTGACCGCGCATCGGGTGTGTTGAAAAATGAACTCAGGCAACTGAATTCGATGTTGTTGGATTGTGCCGAAGCCTCTGCACTACCTGCAGGAGCGGCATTGGCAGTGGATCGGGAAGAATTCGCACACAGGGTCACGGAAAAAATCCAAAGCCACCCAAATATCAAGATCGTGCGCGAAGAGGTGAAAGAAATTCCGCAAACTCCCGTCATCATAGCCAGTGGACCGCTCACTTCAGAGAGTCTTTCCCGGTCCATAGCAAAACTGAGCGGTGAAGAAAATCTTTTTTTCTTCGATGCCATTGCGCCAATTGTGCATGCTGAATCCATTAACCTGGAGGTCGCCTTTCGCGCCTCGCGCTACAATAAGAACGAAGAGGATGAAGGCGATTACATCAACTGTCCATTCACAAAGGATGAATATTACAACTTTGTCGGTGCCCTGAGAAGCGCTGAGCGCATTGAACTGCGTTCGTTTGAAGAAGCAATTCGCGCAGGCGTGAAGGCGGGGCAATTCTTTGAAGGCTGTCTGCCGATCGAGATCATTGCCGAGCGCGGCGTTGATTCCCTTGCTTTCGGACCCATGCGCCCCGTTGGACTTCGCGACCCGCGTACTGGCAGGCGTCCGTATGCTGTCGTACAACTTCGCCAGGACAACCTGGCAGGCAGTCTTTATAACCTGGTCGGCTTTCAAACCAACCTCAAGTTTCATGAACAAAAACGTATCCTGCGAACGATCCCCGGTTTGGAAAATGCAGAGTTCGAACGCATGGGTCAGATGCACCGTAACACTTTTATCGCTTCGCCTAAAATTCTGCGTCCCACCCTGCAGCATATCACCCGCGACGACCTATTTTTTGCCGGTCAGATCACCGGTGTTGAAGGCTACATGGGCAATATTGCCACAGGTTTGCTGGCAGGACTCAACGCCGCGCGCCTGATCGGTGGAAAAACATTGCTCACCCTTCCGCACGAAACCATGCTTGGCGCACTTTGTCATTACATCACCCACTCCGACCTGAAGGACTTCCAGCCCATGAAAGCCAACTTCGGAATTTTGCCCGCGCTGGTTCTCGAAAAAAGAACAGGCAAACGTGAACGGGGTCAACTTTATGCTGACCGCGCTGCCAATGTGTTGAAGGAATACACTTCCAAGACCTTGCAAGATGCCGGAAAATTCATATAGGGAAAATATTCAATTGAATAAACGAACAGTCTTCATTTATCTGCTATTTATTGGGATCTTGTTGATAATCATCCTCGGTTGGTATGCTGTCGCTTTTGCCAGCCCGCCACCCTTCGCTGATCCTGTTTCCTTTGACAGTTCCCGCGCGTATGCCGACGTGCAGACACAAGTCACCTTTGGTCCACGAATACCAGGCACCGAGGGGCATGAACAAATCCGCAAGTGGATCGGCTCTGAGTTGGAATTGGCTGGCTGGGTGGTTGAAGTCCAACAAACAGAACGCATGAATCATCCCATTTACAACATTATTGCAAAAAGAGGGGCCGAATCTCCACAAATCATTCTGGGCGCACATTACGACACGCGCATGTTCGCCGACCACGACCCCACCCCAGGCCGGCAGGCTGAACCCGTACCGGGCGCCAACGACGGTGCCTCAGGCGTGGCTGTCCTGCTTGAACTTGCGCGCACGCTGCCAGAGGAGACCCAACCCGTCTGGCTGGTCTTCTTTGATGCCGAGGATAACGGCAACATCGAAGGCTGGGATTGGATACTGGGTTCACGCGCCTTTGCCGAGGAAATTCCCATCGAGCCACGTGCAGTCGTTATTGTGGACATGATCGGTGACGCAGACTTAAATATTTACCTGGAAAAAAATTCCAACATTGCCATCCGTACTGAAATCTGGTCAACTGCCGAAGCACTCGGCTATGGCGACAAGTTTATCAATGAGGAAAAATTCAGCATGCTGGACGATCATACCCCCTTCCTGGAAGCAGGCATTCCTGCCGTGGATATCATAGATTTTGACTATCCCTACTGGCACACCACACAGGATACCCCGGATAAAGTCTCTGCTGAATCACTGCATGCTGTTGGTGATACACTTTATAATTGGATTGTTGGTATTCCCACTGAGTAAAGGCGGCGACAAATACACTACAACTTCGCTCAGTGCAAATCATCATCCACAAAATATAGCCAAAAGTTCAAACAAGGCGTAAACTTAAGTAATGGCAATACGCGACTCTCTGCAACAGATCCGCACGCACTGGATGGAACGCATCTCATGTGAATTGGCGCATGGGGAAGGTGTGCGCTCGGGTTTTATGGAACAGTTGGAACGCTTTTACGACCTGCTTGAACAAACCATCATTTCAGGTGATACAGCCTGGCTTGACCCCATCCTTTACGACTGGGGTCACTCGCCCACCGAAACCGACCTGGATGAAGGCGGGTATGAAGTATCCTTCGTCATCAACCGCATGATCACACTGACCATTGAGGTTATACGCGAAACCCTGAATGAAAAAGATGCCCTGGAATTAATCGCGGCCGTCATCCCCATTTTTACCCACAGCCTAAGCGTCGTGGTCCGCTATGAAATGGAGACACGCGTGGCGCACATCTCCAATGAGTTGAACAAAACGCAGGATAAACTGCAGCAGTTAGACCGCCACAAGTCCAATTTTATTTCAGTGGCAGCACATGAATTAAAAACACCCCTGACCCTCATTGAAGGCTATACCACCATGATGGCTGACATGGTGGAACAGTCCGGACAGCCAGCCATTGACAGCATGCTCAAAGGAGTGAACACCGGCATCCTGCGCCTGAGCCAGATCATTGACGACATGATCGACGTTTCATTGATCGACAATCATTTGCTGACCCTCCATTTTCAACCGATCTGGATCGGTCATTTGTTGAACCTGCTTGATAATGAACTTAAAAAAGACGTCGCCAACCGTAAACAAACGCTGGTCATCCATGAATTTGATGGAAACGACCTAATGATCTATGGCGACACAGAACGGCTGTACCAGGCGCTTAATAACATTGCAACCAATGCGATCAAATACACACCAGACGGAGGCACGATCACCATTGATGGCCGACTGCTGCCTGGTTTTATTGAAATTACCATCAGCGACACAGGCATCGGCATCTCCGCCGATAATCAAGCATTGATCTTTGAGAAATTTGGACAACTCGGTAATTCCAACCTTCATACCAGTGGAAAAACCAAGTTCAAAGGCGGCGGACCCGGGCTTGGCCTATCCATCGCCCGAGGCATCATCGAAGCCCATGGCGGCACGATCTGGGTTGAATCGGAAGGATATGACGAAGTAAAATTAAAAGGTTCGACCTTCCATATCCTATTCCCGACTCGCACTGAAGCAACCGACCCCATCATCACAAAGTTCTTTGGAACATTTGAACATGCCAAACAAGAATTAGAAACTCCCCTCCCAATACGTGATGGTCTTTCACAGAACTCACCGGAAACACCTTGAGATATTTACCCAAACCTCCATGCACTTTGGTTCATCAGCGCATGGCCGATTAGAAACGGAAACCAGTGGCAAAAAAAAACCCCCAACCAACAAACCCTCCGCGTGAACGCGCCTTTCTTGTCGGCGTGGAAATCCGCGGCAACAACCACCTGCTCTCGCTTGAAGATTCACTTGCAGAACTCGCCCTGCTTGCTGATACCGCAGGCGTGGATGTGGTCGGCGAACTCACCCAAAAACTGGATCGCCCGCATGTTGTAACCTACATCGGTCCCGGTAAAGTGGAGGAGTTAATAGCGCTTGCAGAAGAGACCCTGGCCGATGTGGTGATCTTTGACGATGAACTTTCTCCGCGCCACCAGCGCGAATTACAAAAAGCACTCGGCAATACCCTGCGCCTGATCGACCGCACCGCGCTTATCCTGGACATTTTTGCCCAACACGCCCATACCAGTGAAGGCATGTTACAAGTGGAACTGGCACAGTATGAATACAACCTGCCGCGTCTGACTCGCGCCTGGACCCACCTGGAAAGACAGGCTGGAGGCGGCGGCGGACGGGCTGGATCCACCGGCGGCGTGGGCTTGCGCGGCCCCGGCGAAACACAGTTGGAAGTGGACAAACGCGCAATCCGCAAACGCATCACCCACATTAAGCGCGAACTTGAAAAAGTGGAGGCACACCGCACACGATACCGCGCGCAGAGAAAACGCTCACGGATTCCAACTGTTGCGCTTGTCGGCTATACGAATACAGGGAAGTCCACCTTGCTGAATCAGATTTCCAAGTCAGAAGTGTATGCTGCCGACCAATTATTTGCCACGCTCGATCCCACCACCCGCCGTGTGCAATTACCGGGGGATGACCTGGCGTTGTTTACCGACACCGTCGGTTTCATTCAAAAACTTCCGACCGCGCTGATCGCCGCCTTCCACGCCACGCTTGAAGAAATAGCAGACGCGGACCTGTTGCTGCATATCGTTGACATTTCCCATCCCAACGCGCTCGACCAATTCCGTGCGGTGCAGGAAACTTTAGCCGAAATTGATGCGGATCATATTCCCATGGTCACCGCGTTGAATAAGTCTGACCTGCTGCACTACCCGGAACAGGCGCGCGAAATCCTAAAAGATTTTCCAAAATCTGTTTCCATCTCTGCCATCAATGGGACAGGAATCAAAGATCTGCTGCATCTAATTCGGGAGGAGTTATTCGAATCATACAGCCCGATCCACGTGAGGCTGCCATACAAGCAGGGTGCCTTGATCTCGCTTTTTCACGAACTTGGACAAGTGGAGCGCGTGGAGCATGAACGCGGCGGAATGGTCATGCAGGGACGAATCCCCGGCAGGCTTTTGGCACAATTTGCCCCCTGGCATGCCAAGCCGATCGAGACCCCGCAAACGCCGGACAACTCTGAAGAAGATATGTTGGAGGATGAGTGATGTCAAAATTATTGGACCGCATATCTGAATTCCTGGCGCACCGAAAAGGGCTCCTGCCCATCATCGGGTTGATCTTGATCCTGATCAACTTGCTGATTCAATTCATATTCCCCGCCACTTTTTTGGCAACCTCGAATCTTTTCCTGCATTTCGGTTCAGTCCTTGCGATCTTTGGACTGATGCTGGCATGGGCTTTGTGACGAAATTTTAGAAAGAGGATAAAGTTCGAAACACATTAATAACAAAAAAATAATCCCTCTCACAGTAATCCCCTCCTCCGGGTTATCACGGTATGGTCCAATCCAGACGTTGCATTCTTTAAAGAATTAATAACCAAAAAGAGAATTAATAATATATTGATAAAGACCATATGGAATATATGGATTCATAATCAACAAAACATTAACAGGCGGGATCAGAAAATTGGCGATCAGTACAATATTTATTAGTTTCTTCCATGCACCTTCCGCACGCTCCAGAATTTTCCATGAAATTAATACTGCCATAAACGTCCAGCCAAACAAGCGCGATGTATCCACAGCAAGGAATGTCAGTAATACGCCAGTCAGAAGAATAACCAGTATTTGAAATACTTCCTTGAAGTTCTTTTGGGTGTACAAAAACACAATCGCCCCAATTACGATCCCCCACAGCCCCCTCAAACCAAAAAAGATGCCCTGAATTTCCCTTGCTGGATAATTCATTATCCACATTAGATTTGATGTTTCACCGACTTGCCGCATGGCCAATAAATCAGAAATGCCATCATTGGCAGCCAGAAAGAGCAAAATATAAACCATACATATGATAAGAAATTGAGCAAATCCCTTGACATCAAACAGCAGGAAGGCAAGTGCGAACCAAATGAATATACCAGCCTCATGAGATGCCAGGGAGAGTACGAATAAGGATAGCTTTGCTTTTGTGTCGAGCTTGAATGTAAAAGCCAGAAGAATGAAAATGTTTACTAGGACGTCAGGATATCCCGGGGTTTGGATCTGAAAATTAATAAAACTTATCGTCCCCAACGAGACAAGCTGCCAGGTTGAGACTGAAATTTGATTGGCAACAAACCACAGGCGGAGAAGGAAAATGGATAATAAAGTACAAATGAAAGAAAATATAAGAAAGAACAAACTGCCGCGAAAAAATAGAATATTAGCCAACGCTGGCATTAGGAAACGTTGATGGTAACTTACAGTGGATACCCTTGTGAACATCACAAGACTTGTGTTTGCATATTCTTCAGCCAATCCGTTGATCTCTCCCGGCATAAAAAGAACGCATAAAATAATAAATAAAAATATTACCTGCAGTATGTGACTTCCTTTAAAATGCGTATGACCGACGAATTCAGATTTACGGATACTTTGAATAATAGGGAAAACCAACGCGGTCACGCTGCACAAAAATACAATTCCCCGTATCGGCGTAATGATTGTTGCAATAGTAATTGCATTCTCCTGCAAGAACGGTTGGGCGAAAAAATAGCTTAACCTGGTTTTTTGAACCAAAAACAGGAAGTATTCATTGCTAATCTGAGATAAGATCAATAATCCGATCACGCCGCCCCACCAAGCAACATCTACAACTATTTTTTTTAAATCCAAGTTGAATGACATTTTATTCCATCCTAAATGATTTTAAGAATATCTCACTAGCGCCAAGAAACCTGATTACGCCCATCCAGACTTCGGGAGTCATCCAAATAATCTCCAGAGCCTGGTTATGTCCATTGGGTCTGCACCTGGAAAGTTCCCATTCTTACCATTCCCAGTATTGAATATAAAATTAAGGGACCTGATCAACAAAGGCTGCGAAATTTATTGGCAATTTGAAAGGTCAAAAGAATCCGAAATATAAAACCTCTTAATATCGTCCGCCTTCACATAGATAAACCACAACTCGCGGTCCCCAGAAAATATCAAAGTCAGATCAGAAGCATTAGGGAAAAATTCGGGCTGGTGAGCTGTTTTAAAAATATAACGCCCACCGCCTTGTCCAACCAGATCAAACACCAGCCTGCCCTCATCCATAACTTTATAACCAACCGAGTCGGTAAAATATTCTCCATCACCAGCGGCATAATAACGCGGATAAACTCCCATGCCTTGTAAAAAACTTAACGCATTGGTTTCCAGGGTCATTTGCAAACAAGAGGAATTAAGACCAGACTGGTTCAGCAAATTGGATTCCTGTAATTCTGCAACCAGTTCACTTTGTTGGAGGTGAGGCGGGTATTTGGCTGGAAAAACCTTTTCACTTAAGGGAAGAGACAGGCCAATTCCAAAAAACAATAATCCGAGCATTAAATATTTTGGCCATCGGATGGTTGATGCAGGCACAGTCGTTACATACGGATTTGTTCTTAACCATTCAATAATCATCCAACGCCCGCCATCCAACAAATAAAAGAAACCTGCCAGCAGGGTAAACAAACCGATCATATAGTAAGTGTAGATTGACCAATCCATCGTAACCATAAAACGCTGACCGGAAAGTAATGCGAGTGAGGTCCATAAATTATAGGCAAGATTAAGCATCAACGGCAACAGACCAAGCCAATGATTTCGCACCCATGCAGTTGTTACACCAAGCCCAAAAAGGAAAATATAAAATGCGATCAAGATTGCCTGGGGAAAAGTTGGGGTGCCGTCCCATTCCTCCCAAAACGCGCTGGCAGGCATCCATAACTCACTCATGCTGCCCAGACCATTCCTTATCGGGAATAGAAGAATATTATTGATTGCGTGGTTTAAGAACGAATTGGATATTCCCCAAAAAGCACCCAGGGGATTGGAGGTGACTGCATCTTTTGCAATTTGATTCAGGCGGGCAATATATTCTACATTTGATTCACCAGGAAGAGGCAACGCTTCAGGTTCAATACCGTTCAACCTGCTATAGCGCAAAGCGAGATTAATAATTTGAGATTCGGGGTTGTCAAATATCACCTGTCCGGTTAGATTCCAATTGCGCCATAACCAGGGGGCAACAATAAATGCAATCGTAAGCGTCATCAGAAATACGTTTTTTATTAAAGGTTTAATCTCTTTTGGACGAACAAGAATTGCAAATAAAATGATCACTGGCAGCGCCACAATGGCCTGAGTGCGGATCAACATGGCCGTCCCCAATATTCCGCCAAGCAAAAAACCGGAAAACATGGGCATACCTGCCTTAATCCAACGAACTCCAATTAATAGAAATAGGATTAAAAAAATGGCTGTCGGAATTTCGGAAAGATAAAGCTTGGAATAACTAATATTCCCAGTAAATGGGGACACAAAATTGGAAGTGTAATCACGCAAAATCGCAAGCAGCGCAACTGAAAACCCAATCGGGCGGGAGAAAAATTCCTTTCCGAACAAATAAAGCAAGACAGGAAATAATGCAAGAATCAGAGTTTGAAAAAAAATAATATTGTTATAGTTCTGCCCGAACAACATGTGTGAGAACATAAGAAAGACTACATAAAGCGGCCGCTGCGGTATTCTATTATCACCAAACCCATTCCCCACCAAAGCAG
>JAIFNG010000190.1 GCA_020047815.1 Anaerolinea sp. | reverse complement strand
TATCGCGGCTACTGGAAATTACGGAATGCGTCCGGTGTTTTGTTTGGGTTTGGCGCACAGGCTGATAACGCCTTTTGGGTGGATGTCAAAGTGACCGGCGCTGAATATGTGGCATACAATTTTACGAATAATTTCTGCAAAGCAGAATGGACTAATAAGACCACATCCCTTCCCTGCCCCGGGGATGTAAACGACGGAAAAGGTTTTGTTATAAAACTAAACAAGCCTGTCATGGAAAATGGGGAAACAGAAGATGAGCCGGGATTGTTCACCATGCCAGAGGATAAAAACAACGGTTCCATCAGCGGCCAATATCCAGCCATCACCATTCAGGCAGGAGACCGCTTCCGCACCATTGTAAATTGCAAATATGACTCCCAAAAATGCGATGTGGTCTTTCGGCTTGATTACAAGAATAATGGACAGATCAAAACATTGGCAAGCTGGAACGAAATATACGAAGGCAAATCCCACCCTGTTGACCTGGACCTAAGCGGGCTGGCAGGTGAAACAGTCAAATTCATCCTTGTGGTCAGCGCAAATGGACCTCAAAAAAATGATAATGCCATCTGGCTTAACCCGCATATTATCCGCCAGGGAACTCCGCCTGCCACACCTACTCCCACACCCACCCATACCTCCACAGCCACATTTACCTTTACCCCCACAACCACCCCAACCGATACAGCTATGCCGTAGGTGCGTTATAATAAAGTTAATAATATTTGGAGGTTCCTGATATGAAATTTCACAAAGCACATTGGTTGATAGGCTACACAATGTTAGCCGTCATTTTAAGTTCATGCAATTTGGGCGCCACCCCTGTTCCCACACAGGATATAGGCGCGATTCAAACGCAGGCATTTGGTCAGGTCTTGACCCAGGTCGCATTGGCAAGTTCACCAACTCCGTTACCCACAAATACAATGGCTCCAACAGCCACACAGGCTGCTCCTGCCACCTTTGCGCCCATAGGCGGGAACACACCTTTTGCATTTAACACACCCCTGCCTGGGCTAACCCCATTAGCGTTATCACCTGTACCAACCGTGGCTGGTATGGTTAGCACTTTAACCACCGAGAACGGCTGCAATAACGGGGTTTTCATAAGCGAAAGCGCCCCCTATGATGGAGCAGTCCTGGATCCCAGCAAAGACTATGAGAAAAACTTTACCTACAAAAATATGGGATCCTGTGCATGGGACGAAGGGTATGCATTTGTTTTTATGCCCAGTTTTTCGACCCCGGGTTTTAAAGGTTATGACATTGTGATCAAAAAACCTGAAGATTACACCAAGCCAATGGCAACCATTACATTCACATTGAAGTTAACTTCAAGCCATATACCAGGGGAGCATATCGGTGCCTGGAAATTGCGGGATGACGCAGGAAATTTCTTTGGTTCCATGGTGTATATCCAATATGTAATTGGAACAAAAGCGGAAAGGGAAGCAGCAGCAACAGCAGCAGCAAAAACAGCAGCAGCTCCTTAACTTTTAGTTTGCTCTGTAGATGTTCTGTACAAGGTCAGGAAATAACGAAAAGAGGACCCATGAAAAATAAATTCATCATCTTCGCATTAATAACCGTTTTTATGCTGGCTGCCTGCGCGCCTGCAACCCCCGCTGAGCCGACCCCTGATGTGCTGGTAGTCCGGACTTCTGCCGCCAACACCGTCGTCGCGGAATTTACTCTGACCGCAGCGGCTTTTACGCCCACCCCGCTGCCTGCGACGGAAACACCCATTCCTGAGCCACCCACCGCGACTGCGACAGAAGTGTTCACCACTGACCCAACCCAAGCCGCACTTGGTACTCAGGCATCATTATGCGACGATTATGTTTATGTTACAGATGTGACCATTCCGGATGGAACTCTCATGGTCCCAAATCAGGAATACGTAAAAACATGGACAATAAAAAATACCGGTGATTGTACCTGGGGTGATGGATATGGGCTCATATACTCCTATGGAGAAAAAATGAGCGGGGAACCTGTTCCGTTTGGTACAGTAGTTGCCCCTGGACAGGAAATAAATGTCTCCATCAACTTCAAAGCACCTGACAAAATCGGCGAATATGTCAGCTCATGGCAGATGGTTAATCCCCAGGGCATATCATTCGGTAAAAAAGAACATATTTTGTTTGTAAAAATTGTTGTTCAATAACAATTGACCATCACGCTCAGACAGTCCATCAAGGAAAAAGCGCGCCAGCTGGGATTTATCCTGGCTGGCGTTACTTCTTGTCAGCCTCCGGAGCATTATCCCGTTTTTGAATCATGGCTGAAGAAGGGATTGCACGGCACGATGAATTATCTTGCCGAAGAACGAAGCCGCACCCGCCGCGCCGACCCGAAACAAATCCTTCCGGAATGTCAATCCATCTTAGTGCTGGCAATGCCCTACTCCCCGCTCCTGCGGTTTTCGGGTAATCAGGATGATGCCACATTCCGTGTTGCATCCTATGCCCTCGGCGACGACTATCACGAGATCATCCCACCTCTCTTAAAAAAAATCGTTGATTTCATCGAGGAGCAAGTCGGTCATTCGATCCCCAATCGTTATTACACTGATACAGGGCCCACCCTTGAACGTGAATTAGCACAGCGCGCAGGTCTTGGTTGGATCGGAAAAAATTCAATGCTCATCAACCCGGGGACGGGGTCCACATTTTTTCTGGCTGAAATCCTGCTCGGTATCGAACTCGAGCCCGACGAAGTCAACATCACCGATCATTGTGGTACATGCACACGCTGTATCACCGCCTGCCCTACACAAGCCATCTTGCCCGACCGTACACTCGATGCACACCGCTGTATCTCATACCTCACCATCGAACTCAAGGGCGATATTCCCCCAGACCTGCGTTCCCCCATACAGGATTGGATATTTGGATGTGATATTTGTCAGATGGTCTGCCCGTGGAATCGATTCTCCGCCCCGGCTGATTCTGCGCTCGAATCAAATCTACAACTCACACAGGGCGGTATCTCATCCTCAGACCTGAGCATATCACCCGTTGAGTTTAATCAACGCTTCAAGCGTAGTCCCATCAAACGTGCCAAACGGCGCGGCTTTCTCCGCAATTTGGCAGTAGCAATAGGAAACAAAGGAAACAAAAACGATCTTCCCTTGCTCGAACATGCCATGCACGCAGAGCAAGAAGAAAACGTGATCCGCGAACATGCAAGATGGGCAAAAGAAAAAATACAAGGTAAAAATGCATAAACTTCTCATCGCCACGAATAACAAAGGCAAAGTAAAAGAACTGCAAGATCTTCTGAAAGAAACGGGCATTGAACTCGTCACCCCCGCCGGCATTAACATCGACCTCGAAGTGGAGGAGGATGGGAAAACGTATAAAGAAAACGCCGCCAAGAAAGCCATTGCTTTCGCCCGCGCCAGCAAACTTATCTCACTGGCTGACGACTCCGGCCTTGAAGTAGACGCACTCAACGGCGCACCAGGGTTATATTCGGCTCGTTATCACCCCAAGCCCGGCGCAAATGATGCAGATCGCCGCGCCTACTTGATCGAAAATCTCATGGACAAACCACGCCCATGGACAGCCCACTTTCACGCCACGATTGCGATCGCAATCCCCGAACAGGATGTTCATATTGTGGAAGGCAACTGCTTTGGCGAGATCATCCCCCAGGAACGCGGCACGGGCGGGTTTGGATATGACCCCATTTTTTTATTTCCTGAATTGAACAGGACAATGGCTGAATTGGAAATGGAAGAAAAAAACCGGATCAGCCACAGAGCCAAGGCAGTAATGAATGCAATTCCAATTTTAAAGAAGATCCATTTGGGTTGATCTTGCTTTTGTCTGACATTACAAATTACATGCGTCGAAGGTCCGCGTAACAGATATTGAATTGAAGACATGACGGTTTTCAGTATTCCTGTTAAACAGGAATACTGAAAACGCATGTTTAAAAGATGGCAGTTAATTCTTCCAGGGTGTTGCTGCCAGGATTTTCCCCGGTAATAAAAACCAGAGCCTCCGTTTTATTAACAACTTCAAACAAGCCGCAAAGATCTCCCCCCACTTAAAACCTTGGCAGCGGGCTATAACATATAAATGATGCATGATCTAAAAAATTGTGTGACATCCAGCCACCCGTAAAACTAAGGGATAATTAATCTATCCATGTAAAATGGATATACATTGTTACTTTTAGCACATTCAATTGGCTGACCCTGGAGGCTTTTTGACAAATAAGTTTTTTATGAACGAAAACCTTTAGGGATTTTAGAGAATTTTTTTTTGGAGGAACCCATGCAACGTACAAAATTCTTTCTCGGCGGAGCGCTGATTCTGGCGGCAGTAGTTTACCTGCTCGTCTCATCCACACAGGCAAGCGCCGAATATTTCATGACTGTGGATGAAGTGAAAGCCAAAGGCGACTCTGTTGTTGGCAAGAGCCTGCGTCTTTCGGGCGCGGTTCTTGGCGACACAATTCAATATGATTCTGAAACCCTTGAGTTAACCTTCGACATCGCCCACGTTTCTGGTGATAACGCCGATATAGAAGCGCAGGGCGGGCTGGCCGAGGTGTTGTACCAGGCGGTCAACGATCCCACCCGTGAACGGATCACCATCCACTATGTTGGTGCCAAACCCGACCTGCTCCGTAGTGAAGCACAGGCAATCTTGACAGGAAAACTCAGCGAAGACGGTGTTTTCTATGCAGATGAAATCCTGCTCAAGTGTCCAACCAAGTACGAAGAAGCGGTTCCAGAACAAGCCGCTGCAAAATAAAATAAGGAAGCAGCCTGACAGGTTATCCCCTGTCAGGTTTTATTTCTGAAATGAATTTCAAAGGTCCGAAAGATCTTATCTAAAGTAATACGGTAGTTAAAAAAGAAATCTTTAGGGTCTCATCACAAGGAAAAAATATGTTTGCAGAATTTGGATATGGAATCTTAGTGGTAAGTTTTCTTGTCGCAATGTACAGTCTGATTGCGGCAGTATACGGTGCAATAGAAAAATCTGCTGCCATGGTGGAAAGTTCGCGGCGCGCCATGCTGTTGACCTTTCCACTGCTCTCACTTTCAGCGGCGGCGCTGGTTTATTTATTGGTCAACAATCATTTTGAAGTTGCCTTTGTGTACGAAGTCACCAGCCGCAGCATGCCCACCTACCTCAAAGTTACGGCATGGTGGGGCGGGCAGGCAGGCTCGCTTTTGTTTTGGGCATGGCTGCTAGCGGCATTCACCTCTGCTGTCACCATCCGTAAATGGGAGCGGGATATTGAGTTCCTGCCCTGGGTGATCGTGGTTAATTCCATCACACTCCTCTTTTTCCTCGGCATGGTCGTCTTTTATGAAAATCCATTCACACGTTTCTGGCTTGTCGGTGGAAGTGTGGAACCTCATATGTTCGCGCCATTAAATGCAACTCTCTTCGCTGCTCCAGATGGAAATGGATTAAACCCACTCCTGCGCCATCCTGGCATGGTCATTCACCCACCCATGCTATATCTCGGCTTTGTCGCCTACGTCATTCCATATTCCTTTGCCATGGCGGCACTGATCACAGGGCGCACCGATGACCGCTGGATCCGCCTGACTCGCCGCTGGTCTTTGTGGGCCTGGCTTTTTCTATCTTTCGGGCTTGTGCTTGGCGGACGCTGGGCGTACGACGTGCTGGGATGGGGTGGTTACTGGGGCTGGGATCCTGTTGAAATTGCAGCGTTCATGCCCTGGTTGACGGGGACCGCCTTCCTCCATTCTGTGATGATTCAGGAAAAGCGTGGCTTGTTCAAACATTGGAACATGATCCTTGTCATTCTGACTTATTCCCTTGTGATCTTCGGTACATTCCTCACCCGCTCAGGCGTGTTATCCTCTGTCCACGCATTTGCAAACAGCCCGATCGGGCCCTTCTTTATGGCATTTGTCTCGCTCACGTTAGTGGTTTCGATCGCCCTGGTCATCTGGCGCTGGCCCATTCTTCAAGGCGAGACCGAAATGAATTCCATGCTTTCGCGTGAAGCTTTGTTCCTGCTGAATAACCTGCTCTTCATGAGTGTGCTGGTGGTGTGTTTCTGGGGTGTGGTCTCCCCGCTGGCTTCTGAATTATTTACCAACCAAAAAGTAACTCTCGGTCCGCCCTTTTATGAGCGCGCCACGGCTCCAATCTTCGCAGCATTGATGTTCCTGATGGGTGTAGCTCCCCTCTCGGCCTGGGGTCATTCCACCATCCAGACTTTGGGACGCGCCATATGGAAATCTGCGCTTGCGGCTCTGGTGTTGACTGTGATCTTATTTATTACCTACACCCAGAACTATATCGCCCTGATCGGGTTCTTCCTGATTGCGCTTGTTTTGTTGGTCACTTTACAGGAGTTCTGGCGCGCAGCCCGTGCACGTCAACGGGCACAGAGTGAAAACTTTTTCACCGCGCTCACCCGTCTCATGGGGCGTAACCGCCGCCGCTACGGCGGATACATCATCCACATCAGCATGATGTTGATGGCGATCGGCATTCTCGGCATCGAAATTTTCCAGACCGAAACGCAGGGTGCCCTGGCTCAAGGTGAGCAACTGAACATTGAGGGCTACACCGTTGAATACCGCGAACTGGCTTCGTGGCCTGATGAAGGCGAGGGTGTGAACTACACACGCGCTGTGGTGGACGTGTATGAGAACGGCATTTATCTTGGTGAACTCACCCCGCGTATTGATTACTACTTCGACTCGCAGCAAAATATGACCATTCCCGGCAACCGCTCGACGCTCAAAGATGATTTGTACGTTCTGTTGGTGGATTGGGAGCCCGTATCTAACGCGGGCGCGACCTTTAAAATCTATGTCAATCCGCTGGTGAATTGGATGTGGATTGGCAGCCTGCTCTTCTTCATCGGTGTTATCTTTGCCGCCTGGCCTGACCGTGACCCCGCTGAAGAGCCTGTACGCGCGGCACGCAAGGCACACCAATCCAGCGCAGCAGATTGATAAAAAGGGTAAAAGTCGAAGGTCTGATGGCCTTCGACTTTTACCCTTCGACCCATCGGAGTATGCATGAGAAAATTTTTATTTATTCTTGCTCTTTTATTTTTACTGGGCAGCCCGTTCACAACCACTGCCTTCGCGCAAAATAACGTCCCAACCGACGATGAAGTGAACGCCATTGCGCACAAGCTATACTGTCCGGTATGTGAGAGCACGCCTTTGGACGTGTGCCCCACCCAAGCCTGCAAGGAATGGCGTGAATTGATTCGCAGCATGCTGGCAGAGGGTAAAACCGAAGAGGAAATTACCCGGCATTTTGTAGACCAGTACGGGGCGCGGGTTTTAGCGGAGCCTCCAAAAGAAGGCTTTTTTTGGCTGATCTACCTCCTGCCGCCTGCCATAATTTTACTGGGGGCAGTCGTACTCTTCCGTTCACTCAAAGAGTGGACAAAGCCCAAAACTGCCTCATCCGCCCTGGACGGGAATCGCAGCGAATTATCCGTTAAAAAAGATGACTACGTTTCACGTTTCGAAGAGGAATTAAAGAAACAAAAATAAACCGGGCACAGGTGAAAATCTGGCAGGCTTTATTCTGGAGAAATTTATGACAGAAGAAATAATAAATAAAAAACGGGGTGTGCCGATTTGGGCGCAGGTTATCATTTGGGCAGCACTTGCAGGACTGCTGCTTCTCGTCGGTTTTGGTTTGCGCCGCGCACAAAACCCAATGGCGGAAATTGGCAAGCCCGTGCCTGATTTTGAACTTGAATATTATCCTGGTTACGAATACAACGGCGTCAAAAAAATGAAGCTCTCTGACCTGCGCGGCAAGATCGTCGTCGTCAATATTTGGGCTTCATGGTGCAAACCATGCGAACAGGAGGCCCCCGATCTTGAGGAAACCTGGCAGCTTTACAAGGATGGCGGAGATGTGGTCTTACTTGGTGTGGATTATGTGGACACCCCCAAAGGGGCCGAGGGATACCTGACGAAATTCGACATCAGTTTTCCCAATGCACCCGATTTGAAATCCAATATTTCAAGCATCCTCAACCGCCAGATGGGAGTGCCTGAAACGTACTTCATTGACCGTGAAGGAATTCTGCGCCATGTAAAGGTGGGTCCGTTCACATCGGTCAAAGAAATTACCTCCATCATTCAAAGCATCGAGTAATTAACAATGGAAATTAGTTCAATCCTTCTTATCCTCGCCGTATTTGTCATGGTCGGCGCGTATGTATACCTGCCCTTTATGGCACGCGCACGCCGCGCACGTCCAAACGAATCCCACGAAGTATCGGCCCTCAAAGCAGAACGCGACCGCGTGATCAACTCATTGCAGGAACTCGACTTCGACTTTAATCTCGGAAAAATTCCCGAAGGGGAGTATCCCGGTCAACGCACCTCTCTGCTGCAAAAAGGCGCAGATATCCTGCGCCGACTGGATGAATTAGCTCCTGCCGCATCATCCGCAGTCAACGCTGAGGCACGCATTGAAAAAGCCACCGCCGCAGGCCGCGCTGACTCAGGCGCAAAGACAACCATCCCTAATGACTCTGACGATGATCTCGAAGTCATGATTGCCGCCCGCCGCAGGGGACAAACAAGCAAATCCGCCGGCTTTTGCCCAAAGTGCGGCAAGCCTGTTTTGGTGTCAGATAAATTCTGTCCTGCGTGCGGGAAATCACTGAGTTGAAGCACGTACTTGAGGAATTAATGAAAATCCGTCATACACTTTTTTTGTTTACAATCCTGTTCCTGCTAACCTCCTGCAACTTTACCCTTGCGGAAGATGTCACCCCACCCCCAAATTATGTGCCGCCAACGCCAGCGCCAACGATGGGTCCTCTTTACCCATCCAGTGCACCTGACGCGGAAAACGGCGAAGCCCTCTACATTGAAAACTGCGCGCCATGTCACGGAGTAACAGGCATGGGTGATGGACCACAAAGTGCCATGTTACAGGGTCAGGATATAACCGTTCCCCCGCTCGGATCGCCCGATTTCGCACAAGCAAAAGCCCCAGCCGCCTGGTTTCAAATCGTCACACAAGGCAATCTTGAACGTTTCATGCCGCCTTTCACCAGTCTTAGCGACCAACAACGCTGGGATGTGGTCGCGTACGCCATTTCACTGCGCGCCACACCCGAACAACTCGAAGAGGGCAAAGCGCTCTGCGCCGACTGTACGGAATTTTTTAACGATCAAAAAATGATGTCAGCACTTTCTGACAACGATCTCGTCAATCTGATGAAAAACGGCGAAGGGGACATACCAGCCTTTGGGAAGGATTTTACGGATGACGAGGCAATGGCAGTTGCCACCTACCTCCGCAGTTTGACCTTTGCCCCACAACAGCACGCCGCTCCAACAGTGGTTCCTGCGACCCAGGCTTCAGACACCAACGAGAATGGAACTCCATCTGTCGAAACCACACCCCAGGCGAAGGTCACACCAGAAGCGACAGAAATCACCGGCATGGGAACCATAAGCGGCTCGATCGAAAACCAAACGGGCACAGACCTTCCATCCGACACCAAAGTCACCTTGCGCGGCTACACACATGGCACCGACATGAGTGCCGCTCCAGAGGAAATTGTCACGCTGGAAGGCGTTGTCAATTCCGATGGGTCGTTTGTATTTGAAAAAGTCGAGACTTACGAAGGTCTCATCTTCCTTGCTGAAGTTGCAATGGATGGGCAGACTTACCAATCAGATTTCGCAATTGTCGAAGCAGGCATGACAGATCTGAGCCTGCCTGCGATCACCATCCACGCCACCACTGATGATTTCAGTGTATTGAAAATCGATTCTCTGCAACTCTTCTTCGACCTTGCCAACGCAGACGCCGCGCAGGTCTTTGGCGTCTACACCATCACCAACGCGAGTGACAAGACCGTTGTCGTGAAAATGGGCAATGCAGAGGAAGTGCCCTTCCTTTCCTTCCCGGCAGGCGCGGAAGGACTGGGCTACGAAGCCACACAGGACACTGCGCCCTTCATGCCCATTGACGGGGGCTTTGCCATGCCACCCAGCACAACACCTTATGGCTTGATCGCCTATTCCTCCCTTCCAAATGGAGATGAAATTTCCATCTCCCAGCCTGCGCTGTTACCGATTGGCGAAATCACCCTGCTGGTACCCGAAGGCATTAAAGTGGAAGGTGACTCTCTGACTGATGGAGGGACCCAGCCAATGATGGATTCGATGGTCTTCCACATCTATACGTCGAGCGGATTGGCGGAAGGCGAAACCCTTGACTTCACCATGAAGGGACAGCCGCAAGAGACAACTGCCGTCAACGCTGATGTAACACAGAACAAGAATTTATTGATTGGAATCGGCGCGCTTGGCGTGGCACTTATCCTTGCCGGCGGCTGGATGTTCTGGCGTGACCGCAAGCGTGAGGAAAGTGTGGAGGACAAAGAGGAGGAAGAGGATGGCGAATTTGAAGATCCCGAATCCCTCATGGACGCCATCATTGCCCTTGACGACCTGCACCGCGCAGGAAAAATCCCGGATGAAGCCTACCATCAACGCCGCAGAGAATTAAAGGATGCCTTGAAGAGAAATAATTAAATGTCATTACAAGGAGGACAATCGTCTCCGACAAAGTACCAGCACTTGTCACGTGAAGATTGATTCGGTCAAAAAAAGGTCCCCCCCTTTAATGACATATGGAATTTTCGATGATCATTGTAAAAAAACTCGTTAAACGTTTTGGGCTTAAAGTCATCCTGCGTGGACTGGATTTTTCAGTCCAGCAGGGTGAGTTTGTAGCATTGCTTGGACCCAATGGGGCGGGTAAGACCACTTTCCTGCGCATTCTTGCCTCGCTTTCACGACCCTCGCTGGGCCAAGTACAAGTGGCAGGTCATCAACTGCCAGATGAAGCCGCACAAGTCCGTGCCAAACTGGGTGTTGTCTCGCATATGCCTCTGCTTTACCCCGACCTGACCGCTGAGGAAAATATGAAGTTCTACGCCAGCATGTACGGCATAGCTGATCCAGGACCACGAATCACAGAAGTGTTGGACATGGTTGGCCTGGAAAACCGCCGGAAAGATTTAGTCCGCACCTTCTCCCGTGGAATGCAGCAAAGACTTGCCATTGGGCGCGCCGTCATTCATAACCCCGAGGTGATGTTGTTCGACGAACCCTACACAGGGTTGGATCAGGACGCTTCTGAAATGCTGGATGAAGTCCTGCGCTCCGTCGCCGCCGAAGGACGGACTGTGGTTATGACCTCGCACGACCTCGCACGCGCGGAAGACCTCGCGACCCGCTTTGATATCCTCTCGCGCGGTGTGATCGCAGCTTGTGCTACACAAAAGGAATTACAAAACTCGAACTTGCTCACATTCTACAAACAGGCATTAGTGAATTAATTAATTATGGTTACAAACAAGCAACCCGTGACCCGTAACGCCTCCCCATCCTTGCTTAAAGCCACATTTGCAATTGTGCGTAAGGACCTGGCCGCCGAACTACGCTCTTTTGAATTGATCTCCGCCATGCTGGTTTTTTCATTGCTGGTCATCATCATCTTCAACTTTGCGCTTGAATTGGATGTGAAAGTGCGGCAATCCGTCACCGCAGGTGTCTTATGGACGACCTTCGCCTTTGCAGGTACTCTCGGACTGAACCGCTCCATGTCCACCGAAAAGGATCGAGGCTGTATGGATGGTCTGCTGCTTGCGCCCGTGGACCGCTCCGCCATTTATTTTGGGAAAGCAATCAGCAACCTTGCCTTCATGCTGATCGTCGAAGCAATTGTCCTGCCAGTTTACAGCATTTTATACAATGTGAACCTTTTCCGCCTTGACCTGATCGGCGTCATCCTGCTCGGATCGATTGGCTACACCGCCGTCGGCACACTGCTCTCTGCCATGTCAGTCCAAACCCGCACCCGCGAGGTACTGCTTCCAATCCTGTTGTTCCCCGTTGCAATCCCGGTACTGCTGGCATCCGTTAAAGCCAGCGGGAGTTTACTGGCGGGCGCGGAATTTTCTGAAATCCTTACGCCGCTCAACATCCTAATCGTGTACGATATTGTCTTTATTTCCGTTGCTTTCATGCTTTTTGATCATGTGGTTGAAGAGTAAAGATTTAATTGAGACATAAGGACGTGACGCAAAACTAAAACTTGCAAATAGAAACTGAAATTTGAAAACTTTATTCAGGAGTAACCATGCAACCCAAACCAACAGCACTAAAAATACTTGATGTTGTATCTATTATTGTTTTGGCAATATCTACTTATCTGGCACTTTTCTTTGCCCCCACAGAATTGGTGATGGGGCAGGTACAGCGTGTCTTCTATTTCCACATTGGCACCGCCTGGGTCGGCTTGCTTGGCTTTGTTCTCGCAGCAGTTTCAGGGGTCATTTACCTTGTTACCAAGGATATGAAATGGGATCGATTTGAAGTTGCTGCAGTAGAAGTCAGCACCATGTTCTTCTTCCTGACCATCGTACTTGGCTCCATCTGGGCTCGCCCCGCCTGGAATACCTGGTGGACATGGGACCCACGCCTTACCACCGCCGCTGTCACTGAATTAATCTACATTGCCTACTTCATGTTGCGTCAGGGAATTGATGATCCAGAAAAGCGCGCCCGCTTTGGCGCAGTCTACACCCTTTTGGGAGGGATCAGCGCCCCGATCACCTTCATGGTCATCCGCCTGTTCCGTTCCATCCATCCCGTGGTCGTCGGCGCAGCAAACGCCAATCAAGATAAACTTAGCATGACGGGCGACATGAAGATCGCGTTCTTCTTTGCACTGTTTGCATTCACCATCATCTTTATTGACCTCATCTGGCACCGCGTTCGCCTCAGTGGTTTGGAAGAAAAGGTCGAACAGCTTAAACTCAAAGTCTCAATGTAAAAAATGGAGAATTTTATGGATACCATCCCTGATACCTCAAGCTATATGACCGCCGGCTTCATCGTCACCTTTGTTACCATGGGCATTTATGTCCTTAGTTTATACATTCGGAACCAAAATCTTAAGCGGGATGTTGACACTCTCGAATCCCTGCAAGCTGAGAAACCAAAGTCAAAAAAATAACCCTAAATGAAAGAGTCCGCTTATAATAATAAGCGGACTCTTTTTTTATTAGCATGAGACGCCACTGGATATTTGGACTGCTCTCAATCATCGTCGCTCTTAACGGAGTGGCATTTACACGCCAAAATTCAACCGCCCCCACCGCGGATCCTGTATTTTCGTTTGAAGCCAATCCGCCGCCAGGCCCAGATAGGTTCACTGTCCTGACCGTTGAATATCAGGCATACGAATGGCAGTTGGCAACCTGGAAATATCAAAAGCCAGTCTGCACCTTGATTATAGACCACGAAGGTATGCCGCTCCCCGGGGAAGTATACAGGGATTGCGGCGAAGCCATCTTCAAAAAATGGATCGTACAAAAACCGTGCATTGCAAAAAACAAAGCAACCTGCACAGGTTATTATGTTTATCCCAGTGATAGCTACATGGAGGAGAAAGAAATTCCCCTGGAACTTGAGGCTGCCAGCGCATGGATATCCCTTGAAGATTGCGAACCTGTGGCAAGTACCTCTACCAATATTTGTGAAAACAAGCCAACACTTGTCATCACGGGGCTGGAGCCACTTGAGGATCAATCCATTATCCGCATTGAAGGAACATACAACGGCGAACCATTTGACTGCAGTGGAGACACCTGTAAATTCCAAATCATTGAAACAGGTGAAGAAGGCATTCCTGTTGAGTTTTGGTCATATTCCACTTACGGCGACAGCAGCATTGTTTACAGCGCACGAGTGCGCGTACAAAAAGTGGACGAGGGCGACCCCGATCAGCTTTACTGGTATGCAGATATTTTATCCTCGCAGTGGCAGGGTCAAAGCGTTGCCACCTGCGCAGACTCCTGGGATATATTTCCAACTGTTGGCGGCCCGGCCGAATGGCTGACGACACCGACACAAAGCGAAGAACTAAGCAGTGACATTCCCTACACCTATCTTGCGGCAAACATGATTCAGCAAGGGCTGGCAGATGCAAGCGCCTGTCCCGACGGCGGTCTGCCCCCCGGCGGCGGAGTTAATCAGTGTGGTCTCGAAAAATCACGCCCCGCCGTTATTGAATGGCAGAACCAGTTTGATGAATTGATCCTCACCACTGCCCTGGAAACTGCCATTCCGGCGCGACTGTTAAAGAACCTTTTTGCCCGTGAAAGCCAATTCTGGCCTGGTGTATACCGGGGCGCACAGGATGTGGGGCTGGGGCAACTCACAGAAAATGGTGCAGACACAACCCTGTTCTGGAACGATGCGTTTTACGAACAATTTTGTCCAATGGTATATCCTGAAGATGCTTGCGGGGATGGCTATATGAGCCTGGATGAAGAGGCACAGATCGAATTGCGGCGGGCGCTGGTAGAAAGTGTCAATGCAACATGCGAAGATTGTCCGCTGGGATTTGACCTGGAACAAGCTGGTTTCTCGGTGACAGTATTTGCACATACAATGATCGCCAATTGCAAACAGGCGGGGCAGGTTGTTCAAAATTATACCGATGAAACACCGGGGACTGTCGCTTCATACGAAGATCTATGGAAATTCACATTGGTAAACTACAACGCTGGCGGGGGCTGTCTTGCGGAAGGAATTACACACGCCCTGGGCGAAGATCTGGAATTGAACTGGGGAAATATATCACCCTTCCTGAAGGGTGCCTGCTTTGGAGCAGTTGATTATGTTAACGACATCAGCCAATAGGTTGCATGAACAAAGACATCCCGCCCATCATTGAGCGGGATGTCTTTGTTATTAGTAGTCTACTCAAAAATTCTTCGATAAAGGTCAGACTCCAACAACCCTTTTGGATCGCAGCGTTTCTTGAGTTTCTTGAACTTTGCGATGGTTTCTTCTCCATAAAACTTCTGCGCGGTTTCGGCGGTGGTTTCGCTGTTCTTCGCAAAATAGAACCTGCCGCCTGCCTGAATAACGATCTTATCAAATTCCTGTAACATCACACCAAGTTCTGCGCGTCTTTTATCGATTACTTTGAAGTCCATTGCAAGTGAGAAACCATCCACTGCATGAGTTAACAGGAATTTATCAGGGCGGTGACGTTTGGTTACGCCAAGATAGGTCGGCAAGCCATTGCGATGGGAGAGTTGGAGCATCTCCTGCCAGGCATCTTCCGCAGTCTCCTTTGGCAGAAAAGATTGATATTGGATCAAGCCGCCACGTCCATAGGAATATTCCCAATTGGGGACATAGTCAAGTAAAAAGTGAAAAGCCGCATGAGATTGGCGGAAGGTATGTTTTCGCAATGAGGCGATATATTTTGCAGTATTAATACCCCATGCACCAAGGTTGTTCATAAAGGGCGACATGAAATAATGGAGCAGTGATTTGGGAAACACGCCAAATATTCTCGGGGGCAACACCTGATTGGATACCTTCATGGTTTCCTGCGGATTTGGATCTTCACCTTCATTCAAATAACGGGTCGCATGGATTTGTCCGCGCCCAAGTGACTTGCCGCGCGCAGTCCCATCCAGCCAACCGACGATATAGTTATAATTGGGAGCTCCATCAAGCAAACTGGTAAGATGCTCGTGTAAATTTCTCACAGGAAACGCATCCACAGACAAAAGCCCGGAGTGGATGCGTTTCATTTGCATCGTGACGGAGGTAAAGATCCCAAGCATGCCCAAGCCGCTGATCATGGCGTAAAACAAGTCGCCATTTCTTTGGGGAGAGCAGGTGATTTCTGCGCCTGTGGGCAGCAGAGCTGTAAACTCAACAACATGCTCACCGATGGGTCCCATTTTATAATTATTTTTTCCGTGAATATTTGCGGCAAGACAGCCGCCCAAAGTCGTCGTCATTGTACCGGAAACGACAGGGGGCCACCAACCATCTGCCACCACTTTTTGCCAGACCTGTTCCAGCGTGGTTCCAGGCTGCGCAGTGATGAGCCCGATGGATGGGTCCCATTCGGTAATGGCATTCATGCCGCACATATCTAAAACAATGCCGCCACCAACCAATGCGGCATCATTGTAACTGCGCCCAGCCCCGCGAGCAGTTATGGTAAGCTCTAATTTTTTAGCGATGGAAAATGCCTCACTAATTTCATCTGTAGTAGTGGGTTTAATAAGATAGGATGGAGCACTCAGCGAGTGCCCGAAATTTTCGAGTTGAGTGAAGTTTTTTTGCATTATATTTCTCTGTGGAGACCCCAATTTTTTCATCGGTCTCAAATAGGAAAACCTTTAGGGTCTGGGTTGGCTAAAACGACATCCGGCGAAAAATAACCGAAGGCACATGCTGAATGATAAGCATGATCCAGCGCCAGATGGGCGCAGTATAAATTACCTGTTTGCGTTTGCGTATGGCTTTGTAAATATCATCCGCTGCCTGTTCGGGGGATATGATAAAAGGCGTACTACCCTGCGCAGCTTTGACCATTTCAGTATTCACAAAACCGGGTTTTACAGTCAGCACATTTACACCATGGCGGGTGAGACGATTACGAAGCGCCTCAAGGTAGGTGGTTAATCCCGCCTTGGATGTGTTGTAACCTGGGTTGCCAATGCGCCCGCGGTCACCTGCGACAGAGGATATACCCACGATCTGTCCCGCTTTTGCATGTTGGAACATTTCTGCCACCGGGCTGAGCCATGCCATGGCACCGATCAGGTTCACTTCGACCATCTTACGGTCGCCTTCAAAGTTATATGTGGTCAAGCCAGGCGGAAAGTTTACGCCTGCCATGAAAATCAGCAGGTCAAGACCGCCAAGTTCTGCAATGATCTTGCGGAGCAAGCCTGGAACTTCCTGATAATTTGCCACATCATGCGCATACGGAAATACCCGGGCTTCCCTTTCAGCAGAATTTATTTCTGCACAAATTGTATTAAGTTTATCGTTACGGCGAGCGATCAAAGCAAGCGTATAGCCTTCCTTTGCCAATTTATGGGCAAGGGCAGCGCCAATGCCATCAGACGCGCCAATAATGATGCCGCGCCGTCTTGGATTTAATGGTGTTGATTGAACAGATTTGGATGGTGTAGACACGATATTCCTCATAATAAAGCAGTATGAATATTATTCTAACACAATCTAATTCATGGTAAAAAAGACGGATTTGTCCAAAAAGATAAAAAAAAGATCGTGAAATGTGCAATGGCATTTAAACAAGTACTGGCTTTGAGATGAATCTCAAAGCCAGTACCCAGGTTATAAAAAACCTTATTATGAGACCAATGATTTCGCCACATTGACTGCGCGGCTCGCATCAGAGGAGAAGCCATCCGCGCCGATCTGTTTGGCATATGTTTCTGTTACCGGTGCCCCACCAACAATGAATTTTACCTTGTCGCGCAAACCGGCGGTTTCGAAAGCATTGATTGTCTGCTTCATCATCGGCATTGTAGTGGTCAGCAACGCAGACATTGCCACAATATCGGGTTTTTGTTCCTGTGCCACGCGTACAAAATCTTCGATCGGCACATCCACACCCAGGTCAGTGATCTCAAAACCCGCACCTTCGAGCATCAACGCGACCAGGTTTTTTCCAATATCATGCAAATCGCCTTTGACCGTCCCGATCAAAACCTTGCCGCTCGATTTTCTGTCTGCTTGCAGCAAATGAGGTTTCAAGATCGCCATCCCGCTTTGCATGGCACGAGCTGCAATCAACATCTCAGGCACATAATAATCACCCGCCTCAAACCGGTTCCCGACCTCGCGCATTGCCGCGATCATACCGTCATTCAATATGTTGGTTGGGTCAAGATTTGCATCCAAAGCAGTCTGCACATTTGACTTCACACCTTCAAAGTCTCCCTCCAACACTGCTTCAAATAATTTGTTGAGCACTTCTTCCATATTCTTCTCCTTATGAATTCATACAAATCCCAATGCCTTCCGCATTGAACTGGTCGACAGTCTGTACAGACAGCGGGTGAATTGAGAGATTCGCCAGCAGGTCACAAGGAACCGTGATATGCTGTGCACCAGCCAGAAAAGCATCCACAGCCTCTTTCCTGGATTTCAAGCTTGCCGCAACGATCTCAGTCTGACTCCCAGCAAGGACTTTAGCCAATTCTCCCACCAGGGCAAGGCCATTCCCCAATTGTTTCGTCGTACGATTGACATAGACAGCAATATATTTTGCGCCCGCCTCACGCGCGATCAACGCCTGGGCAGGATCAAAAATAGCAGTTATACAACAAGGAAAATCTTTTCCATGTTTAGCAACAAAACGAAATCCATTTTCTGTCGGCGCAATCTTAAGTATCAATCCATTTTTGACCAGCTCAGCTGCTTTGCGCGCCTCGATCATCATGCCATCCATGTCTTGTGAGACAAGTTGGTAATAAACCTGATGAAATTGAAGTTCTGCCAGCCCTTTCAAAACAATTTCAGGTTCAACACCAGCCTTAGCCATCAGGGATGGATTAGTTGTGACACCATAAACCCAGCCAAAATTCTTCGCCTGACGTGCTTCATCAAGTTTTGCCGAATCCAGAAATATTGCCATACTATATGGTATCCAAAATTTGTTCCATATAATTTTCAATTTCTGCGGCAGTGCCAAAGGACATGACCCGGCTGGCGATCTCGCGTGATCGTTCATCCGTCAATTTTCCGATCAGGTGTTTGGCTTCCGGAATGGCACGCGCATTCATGCTGAATTCATCCAGGCCAAAACCAAGCAGGATCGGGATGGCTTTGGTCATGCCCGCCAGCTCGCCGCACATGCCCACCCACTTGCCTTTCGCATGTCCGGCATCGATCGTCTGCCTGATGAGCCTCAGCACGGCAGGATGCAAGGGTTGGTACAGCCCGGATACTCTCGCATTGCCGCGATCCACTGCCATTGTATATTGGGTCAGGTCGTTGGTACCCAGACTAAAAAAGTCGGAGGCTTCGGCCAGCACATCGACCAAAACAGCCGCGGCGGGGGTCTCGACCATGATACCCACTGGAACGTCAGCGGCAAACTCGATCGAAGCCAGTTCAAGGTCGCGCTTCACCGATTCAATGATCGCGCGCGCACGCCGCAATTCATCCAGATCGGAAACCATGGGAAACATGATGCGGGCCTGATGCCCCACTGCCGCACGTAAAATGGCCCGCAGCTGGGTCTTAAAAAGCTCCGGCTCATCCAGACTGATGCGGATCGCACGCCAGCCCAGGAATGGATTCATCTCCTCGGGAAATGCCAGATAGGACGGCGGCTTATCCCCGCCGATGTCGAGCGTGCGGACGATCACCGGACGACCGGCCATCACCTCAAATATTTCACGATAGATCTGATACTGCCTTACCTCACTTGGCGGCTGGGAATCTTCCAAGTAGAGGAATTCTGTGCGCAACAAACCGATGCCCTCGGCGCCATGTTCCATGGCATCCCTTGTGGATATCACTTCACCCACGTTCGCGGCCACCTCCACCCGACGGCCATTGGCGGTATAGGCATTCTGTTCCGCAGCCACCTTCAGGATCTGCAACCGCGACTGACGCTGGTTCTTGATCTGCTGGTAGCGCAAAACGGTTTCCGGGTCAGGCTCAATGATCATTTCGCCGGTGCGTCCATCCATCACAATGATCGTGCCGTTGGAAACCCTGCCAAGCAGCTCGCTGCCCATCCCCACGATCGCAGGCAAGCCAAGGGTGCGCGCAAGAATGGCGCTATGTGATGTGAGACCGCCCTGGGCGGTGATAAAACCAAGTGTAAGCTCAGGGTCAAGACTGGCTGTATCCGAAGGGGTCAGATCCTCGGCGATGATGATGGAGGGTTCCATCACGGCACTCAACGCCGTATCCGGCAGTCCCAGCAGAATGCGCAGGATGCGGCGTCCTACATCTTTTACATCCAGCGCGCGCGCAGAAAAAAGTTCATCATTCATACCCGCCAACAACCCGGCGAGCTCTTCCGTTGCCCTGAGCAGGGCCTGTTCTGCTGTTTGTCCGATCTCCACCAATTCCCGGACCCTGCCTTCGAGCGCGGGGTCAGACAACATCTCCTGATGTGCTTCGAAAATGGCAGCCTCTGCTTTGCCTGCCCGTTTCTCAATGACCTCATATAATCCCTGCAGTTCAAGGCGGGCTTGCTGCCGGGCTGTTTCAAAACGCGCCATCTCTTCAGCCACTGTGCCCGCGGCACAAACCGGGATGTTCAATTCGGCTGGGATATAGCAAAAGGTGGGACCGAACGCAATACCATCGCTGGCTGCGATGCCCTTATAGTTGTATTCTGACATATGCTGCCCTTGAATTATGACTCGCCAAAATCACTGTCGATCAGTGAGCGCAATGCGGCGAGGGCGGCATCCGCATCCTCACCTTCGGNCCGTTCGTCGTCAGGTTTTTGACCTTGACCCTGGACGAGAATTTTGCGGCCGTTTGAACGAAGAGTGAGGCGGGACGCGCATGCAGCCCGACCTTGTTCCGGACCTGGATCGTTGCTTCAGCCATGAGTTTCTATTTACTCCTTGAGGATGTTTGTCGAACAATGGTTTCAACCAATACTTCCATGGAAAAGATCTCCCGGAAATTCCTGTCACTTTTTATCCGCAGCAAAAATCCCTGCGGGGCTGCAATGAATGGGAACCAGCCCGCCTGCAGCCCGGTTTCCCAGGGAATTTCCCATTTTAATAAAAGAGCGCGAATCTGCTTCGGGCTCTTTTGGGTCAGGGTCTCACCGTATTGATCCATGAGATCAGCAAGAATATGCCGGACGATCTGTGCTGAATTCCGGCGTGCCAGGAAGACCAATAGCGCATAAGTCATTAATAACGCATTGATCCAGATGCTGAACTGCATATAAAAATCCAGCAGACCGCTGCCGGCTGTTCCCAGGAACTTGCGAACGAGCGCATCGATCATGCATCCCATCCAGGCAGGTGCGGCGGCTGCCGCACCTGCTGCTAATTCGAATTTGCCTATTCTTCGGGTGCGCCCGCGGCGACTTCCCAGGCTTTGCTGTTCTTCAAATAGAAGAACATCGCCACACCCAGCATGGCGGCCAGGATCACCAGACCAAAGGCGCCGGCATACTGCACCAGCTGTGCAAAGAGGGCTGGCGGCCAGAGGAAGCCATCACCAATGCTTGTGATCAGGATGGCATTTTCAGGCATGGCGAAACCGGAGGCCACCGCCGAAGAGGTGAACAGGGGCGCCATCCAGGTGGCCAGATAGAAGCCCACCAGCAGTTCCAATGTGCCCGCAATGATCATGCGGACGATATTGCCGCGCATCAGGGGGGCGAACATGGCCACGACGAAGGGGATGATGGCCAGATCTGCGAACAAAATGACGCGATTGCCGGGCAGGATCAGGGAAAGCAAAATTGCGATCGGCACCAGCACCAGCGAGGCGGAGATGGTGGCCGGGTGTCCGATCAGGATGGCGGAGTCCAGGCCAATGTAGATCTCGCGGCTGCCTGCCCGCTTCTGCATGAATTCACGCGCTGCTTCCGAGACCGGCATCAGGCCTTCCATCAGGATCGAGACCATGCGCGGCAGGATCAGCATGACCGCTGCGAGGTTCATGGCCAGTCCCAGGACCTTGACCAGTACGGTGTTGAAATCACCGGCGTTGTAGAAACCAAGAATGCCCAATACCAGCCCGATGACAAAGCCCAGAATGACCGGCTCGCCCCAGATGCCAAATCGTTTGCGAATGGATTCAGGATCCGCGTTGACTTTGTTCAAGCCGGGGATGCGGTCCACGATCCAGTTGGTCAGCATGGCAAAGGGTACGCTCGGTGCCGTGGTCAAATGCGGGATCGATATTCCCGGCAGTTCGTAGAAGGACTGCACCGCTTTGGCTGTCCAGTCTGCCAGGAATAACGCCAGCGCCGCGGCGATCGCGGTGGCGATCAGGCCGTAGGTCAGGTTGTCACTGGCGGCTGCCACCATCGAGCCGATGAAGGCAAAGTGCCAGAAGTTCCAGACATCGACGTTGAGGGTCTTGGTCAGACGCAGACTCAGAAATACGATGTTGACCAGGATGGCGATCGGGATGACCCACAAGCCGACATTGGATCCGAACGCGATCGCGGCCGCTGAGGGCCAGCCCACATCCATGACATCGCGCGTGATCCCCAGGTTGGTCACCAGCGCCTGTCCCACTGCGGAGAGGGCGCCCCACATCAGTCCGATCACCAGGTTGATGCCGATAAAGGCGATCCCAACATACACACCGGCGCGGAATGCTTTGCCGGGTTTGGCGCCCAGGACCATGGCGATGATGAAGATGATGATCGGCAGGGCGATCGTTGCGCCCAGACTGTCGACCACTGCTTTTAGTGCTGCAAGAAATCCATCCATTTTTTATTCTCCTAATGAATATATGATGAGTACGACACGTTAAACTTTTAGTGCTTTGATTATTTGCTCAATAACCGCCTCCTTTCCGATCCCGGTCAGAAATGCCAGTGTTTTGATCACCGGCACATCAAACTCTCCCTGGAGCGGTGTGGTGGTGACGATCAGGTCAACACCGGATGTCATGCTCCCCACTTCGGTGGCTTTACACTGGCGGGTGACAACATCGATCCCGCGTTCGCGCAGTACCTCCTCGAGGGTTTTGGCAACGACTGTGGATGTGGCGATGGCTGTGCCACAGGCAACCAGGATTGTTTTCCGTATGGACATTTTGATCTCCTTGTTTTTCGATCTGTTAAGTACCGAATTGGACTGTGTGATCAGGAGCGGTCTTTTGGAAAGATCGCTCGAATATCCTCAAACGTCACGGCGGCCATCAGGCTGTTTAGCATGGCTGGTTCCTGCAATACACCGGCGATCTCCTGCAGCATCTCGATCTGCGCCTTGGGCTGGTCGAGCGCCATGACAAAGACCAGTTGACAGGGAACGGCTTCCTCCGGCGATACCATGTTTTGGAAAACGACCGGAGCGGTCAAGGTCGCCATCGCCAGTCCGGGTTTTTTGACATGTTCCACTTCGGTGTGGGGGATGGCCGCGTTGATCTCGCCGCTCAAGGGCAGTCCTGTCGGCAGTCTGCTTTCACGATCCAGTGCGGCTGCTACAAAAGTCTCATGGACATAGCCTGCTTCAAAGAGCAGTCCGCCAAGATGTGTGATCACGTCCGCTGGATCTTTGGCGGTATAGTGCAGACTGACCAGATCGGGAGCTAGAAAATCAAGAATATTCATGTCGATCGTCCCTAGAACAAGAGCAGGCTTGGTGCTTCGATCCCGGCCGCCAGGTCAGTCAGGAATTTAGCGGCAACCACCCCATCGATCACTCGATGGTCTGCCGAGAGTGTGAAGTTCATCATGGGGCGTACTTCCACTGTATCCTTTTCGTCCACGACCACCGGTTTGCGGATCACGGTGCCAACCGCCAGGATCGCGCTTTCCGGCGGGTTGATGATCGCCCTGAACTGGTGAATGCCGAACATTCCCAAATTGGAAACCGTGAACGTGCCGTGTGTCACATCTGACAACCCCAGGCTTCCCGATTTGGCACGCGCGCTCGTGTCCTGAATGCGGGCTGCGATCTGGCTGATGGAATGTAAGTTGGCATCATGCACAACAGGAACGATCAAACCGCTGTCAATTGCGGTGGCAACGCCCACATTGATGTTCTTCCACAAATGGATGTTCTCTCCATCCAGTGATGAGTTGATATAAGGGTTGCGCTCCAACGCCCAGGCGATGATCTTCACCAGAATGGCAGTCATCGATATTTTGACAGATCCATTCCGTTCAGAATATTGGTTCAACCGCTTTCTCAGAATTTCGAGCTGCGAAATATCCGCTTCAATGGCTTCAAATATATGCGGTGACTCATTGAAACTTCGCTGCA
>JAIFNG010000089.1 GCA_020047815.1 Anaerolinea sp. | reverse complement strand
CGAGCATGGGCGCAACACGTTTCAAATCATCAATGACATCATCAGGGATGCGGATGCTAACCATTGTCATCGGACGGTCTTTTTGTAAACGACTGGCAAGTTTATTGATTTTCATAAATTTCTCTCTCTGCATTTGTAACCGATCGGGCGGAAACGATACGGATCATGTCATCACGCATCACGTAAACAATGTAGAGCAACAACCAGGTTGTGGTCAACCCAACTATTCTTTCTCTAAGTTCACTGCCAACAATTTCATCATCGAGATAACAAATAAATGGGTCAAAAAATGATTCACAAGCCAATTCAAACGTGACATTATGTTTGCGAAGATTGGCAGCTGCTTTTTGGCTGTCCCACTCAAAGACAATATTGTGAACGGTGTATTTGACATTCATCAAGGCAAGTATAGCGACTTGTATATGCTTTGTCAATACGTTTTTTAGTCCGGTTTTTTTGATTAAAAGACTTTTGCTATTAAGAAAGAACGCAAGCCTATGTTTTCCATTTGGAGTCGTTTTTTATGTTGAGGCTCAATTTTCAGTTTTCGTGTGCTTATCTCACAACACGGCTGTTAATCGGCAGGCGTTTTTGTTTTGCCATACCATGATATTTAACTGAAATCTTCTGCGTACCAGGCAGCGATTTATTAGATGTTTCATTTTCATCAATCTACCACATGTATTGCAGTGGATATATCCTCAGCAACAGAAACCAGTTTGTTTTTTATATTCTCGGTCAATTTATCTAAGTCGTCAAAATCTGGATTTTCCATTAATATAACCTCAAAAATTGAATACTGAGGCATCTCTGAACCATTAATCCAATTGGTGTTTTTTAACAACTTCCAATACTTCTCTTGTATGTCTTTTGTTTGACCTAAAAGCCATGCCTCAAATCTTACATGACTGTGGTTGAAAACCACACCAAATTTTAATTTTTTATCCTTCAAAAAATCATTTGAAAGATAAAAATAGGTATAGTCCATATAGCCTTGAAAAACATTCCCGACAGAATATGTATCGGATAAATCTTTGGAAAATACAGTTTTCAACTTCTGAACATATTTCACTAGCTCGGTATATGCAACCTGGACATCGCCATTTATTAATAATTCTTTATAAGCAGTAACATAATGATTCAAATTCTTCTTTTTCATTTGACTATCTTCCTTCAACTACTAAAAGCCTAACGGTTTGCGTACACCTCGGATGCTCTCTGCGGGGAAGCCCCATATGTGGTCAGGTGTGGACTCTGCCTGGAGCATAAAAAACTCAAAGCCAGACTGCGCGATATGTTCGAAGAACGCCCCTGCCGTGCGGCTAAGACTTCAATATAATACTCTCAGAATCAAAGTAGTGCCGAAAATTGAGCGATCTTGCCACGCCGAGCGACCCGCTATTTAGAATATTACAGCGATATTGAGCAGGTACCTTGTGGGCGATTGCCCAGCTGCATAGCGCACCGACAACCATTTTCCCCAGGCCTGATTTCCGAAACCTGGAATGGGTCAGGATGCCAATGTCCAGGAACCCGGTCATGCGATAACCACTGGCGGCAGAAACCAGTTCGTGATCATTAAAACAACCAAAAACAATTTCATGGTCTATTTCGACAAAGGCCTCATCGACTTCTTCAGGTGTGCAGCTGCCATGAAGTGCAGATAGATGCTCCTGATCTGATAAGGCCAGCTCTCGCACATGGAAAGGGGCTGAGGTCGTCAGATCGGGCAGGTCAACCGGGGAGAGATAATGGATCAAACCAATATCACGTGAAACGATCGAGTCGGCGCCCAGCACCTGCTGAATGTGATCGCCGGATAAGGATGTGTTGTCAGGCAGCCGAACCATTACATCCTTCAACAACTCAGCGCGGGCTGGCGAAAAGTTCGCAAACGTGTGTCTGCCGATAAGCCAGAGAATGATCATATTCTGATCGGCATATTTTTCATCAGGCAGCAAGGTTGTCCCGCTCTGCTTGATGGTGCTCGCCGGGCATTGAAAACGATCTGCCCAATTGTTGATGATCGATTCTTCAAAGTCATGCATAATCTTGACTCCAGATAGCACCGAAAAAGTGAAAGATCTTCTTTTCTTTCTTTCGTGTATTTCGTGTTGTTCGTGGTCGCCCGCCCTTGCTCTTCACGCTTCACGCATCAGCACACGAAAAAAGGGAAAGATCCTCTTATCTTTCGTTCGTGTATTTTGTGTTGTTCGTGGTCACCCGCCTTATGCTTCACGCATCAACCCCGCCAAAGACACCAACCACTTTTACAGAGGTAGTCCCCGCGCCCTACATTTCAACCCCAGGCAGGCCATCCGCGCCCAACAGCAGCGATAGTTCCCCGGCGTGGGGCAGGTCGTGGTCGAGCAGCCCCCAGATCGTCTGGATGATCTGTACCTGCTCGTCGGGGATGGCGGCGGTGGGTGATCCGCGCATCAGACAGCTTGAGATGAACCGCCAGGTCAGTTCCAGCCCATGCAGGATCTCGGCGGCCGTGTGCTGTGGGGCATCGGCGTCTGCCCACCGGAGCAGCGGTGTTAATTCCGCCGCCGCCTCGCCCAGAGTGCGGTGCAGATGCAGGGCACGCCCAAAGACAATATGTTCGGCGATCTCTCCAGGCGTGCGCAGACCCGGTATGAGCCGCCGCTGGAGCTGCTCTGCGGTGAGCGGCGCGATTGCACGCTTGAGGGCTTCCTGGTAGTCCTGCCAGCTTTCAAAGACACGCATCTCGGCGATTGCTGCTCTTGTCATTGACTCGACTCCTTATCCGTTTGCGTCAGGATGGTGACGGGAACTACATTTGAGCGACATAAGGGCCAACGGTTTACGTACGCCCCGCACAGTCCATGCGGGGTACATGTGTGAGGGCGGGCGTGATCTGCTTGGGAGCAGGACGCGAAGCGGCTCGAAGCCACGCTGTACGAAATGCTTGATGCGAAGTGTGCCGCACGCGACGCGTCCCACTGGTCGGGTGCGACACACTTTGTTGGCAGTCTTTGCTTTATGCGGCATCTCTCTTCAATAGTAGTATGCCTTCTATTCTTCCATAAACGTGACTGCCCATCCATAGGAACGTACTCGCCATTCGCCATCTTCCTGTACAAGTACGAATGCCCATCCGCCATCTTCTTCGACTTTGTTGCCATTTTCAGAAATTGTCCAATGTGTCGGCAGGGATAAAAAGGCAAGATCATCGTGAATGCTAATATCCTGAGGCGCACCAAATTTGTGCTTGAGGACAAGATCACTGGGCGGCTTGTGCCACGACAAAATCTTCTGAGACCAACGTTTCACAGCATCTTCCCCTTCAAAAAGATGTGGCGCAAAATTTTCGATGATGACTACACCCTTGTTAGCGAAGGCTGAAAGCAGAGATTCATCCCCTGTCTCTATAAATCGCGCAACCTTCTCAATTGGAACGAGTAATGCCGGGTCGAGATTTTCAGTCATTGTGTCTCCTTTATTGCTTCATTTTGATTGACCAATTTTCGTTTTTCGTTGACGTGAACCGCCCAACAAATACTTCAGCCACCGTTTCACCTTCTATTGGGCATTGGGCTGTTACCGCCAAAATTAGAATAGGTATATAGGCTGCACCGGGTTGATAACAACGCCCATCGCACGCATCTGAGTGAGAACGAAACGTGTTACCCTGTCCTGCCTTTAGAGGCCCGTGTGCGAAGATCAACTTCCGGCTGGGATCGCCCCTGCGCGCTCGTAATTCACGACCATCACGCCATTCGGGCTCACCATGCTTTCCGTCACCTTGAACGCCATCGGCAGCGTGCCATCGGCAAACAACCGCTTCCCGGCGCCCAGCGTGATCGGATAGATCATCAGCCAGAACACATCGACCAGATCATGCTTGATCAGCGTCTGAAGCAGATCAGCGCTGCCCCAAACGTGCAGATCGGGCCCTGGCTGCTGCTTGATCGCGTTGACTTTTTCTGCAATATCCCCGTTTAAAAACACGGACGGCTGCCATGCGCTGGATGTCAGGGTGTTCGAGGCGACGTACTTGGTTGCCGTGTTGGCACCAGGCCATGCGTCCCCATGTTCCGGCCAGTACGGCGCCCAAATATCAAAGGTTTTGCGCCCCAACAACAGGTCGAACGGCAGGTTCATCTGCCTTCTCAGGGCTGTTCCAAGGACCGGGTCGGAATATGGCGCAATCCACCCGCCATGCGCGAAGCCGCCGCTGGTATCTTCCTCCGGCCCGCCTGGGGCTTGTATGACACCATCAAGGGAAATATGTTCAAGCACAATCACTTTTCTCATGACTGGGTTCCTCCAATAAAGGAAATTATATTGGTGAAAGCAGGGATTTTAGATAAGATGATGGTCAATATTATAACAAACACCTCTCGCGCTCTGAGGTGAAGGCGGACAGTGCAAAACGCTCTGCATGGGATCAGAAAAAACTTGAGGCCGTGTTGCGCGAAATGCATGCCGGAAAGCGCCCGTCCCCGCCGTCATGCATCATACATCAGCACCGCCAAAGACACGAACCACACGAAAGAGTTAAAGATCTTTCGTTCGTGTATTTCGTGTTGTTCGTGGTTGCCCGCCCCCGCCGTAATGCTTCACGCATCAGCGCACGAAAAAGTGAAAGATCTTTCTTTCGTTCGTGTATTTCGTGCTGTTCGTGGTCACCCGCACCTGGCAATTCTGGTCAGAAATGGAACCCTCCATAAACGACTTCTGTGATCTCTACGCGGCTGTTGAGCGCTGGGGCGGTTGACCTTGAAGACTTGCCTGCTAAACAACACCCGGGAAAACCGGGCGGGAATTTAGAACGCAGTGACGATGATCCCGGCAATGGCCGTAATGATCCCGAGCCCCTGGATCTTTGTAACTTTGTCTTTCAGGAAAATGATCGCCAGTGTGATCGTCACGATCGATAATGCGGAAGCGATCGGCGTGATCAAGATCGCGTCTCCGATCGTCAATCCGTAATTAACCAGCGCCACTGCGCCCGCCTCGATGCCGCCCATTAATAAAATGATGATCCTTGTTTTCGTTGAAATTTTTGCCAGGCCGATGCCTTGTTTTACGAAGTACGAGAAGAATAGCAGGAATAAAATAATTCCAAATTTTACGAACAGGGTGGTTAATAACCAGCCGGCTTCTTCAGAAATGATCTCGCTTACATTCCAAAAGACACCAAAGAAAAAAGCCCCGCAGACCGCTTCTTTGACGCCCGCTGAAAGTTGGAATCTTTGTTCTCTAATTTCGCTCCAATTCAGGGCTGCCAACGTGGCGCCAAGGATGATCATCACCACACCCAAGGTTTGTAAAGCGGAAAGCCGCTGCCCCATGAACAGAAACGCAAACAACATGGTAAACACAGCCCACAGGTTCATGGTCGCTGCGATGATCGATACATTGCCTTTCTCAAAGCCTTTGAAGAAGAATAAATACCCGGCGGAATAAAGGATGGCCGCGAGCGGGGACAAAATGAGCACCACAAACGGGACGTTGAGGCTTGATCTGAGGACAACGGCGAGCAGCAGGATCGAAATTAAACCAGCTAGTTGTGACCAGAACAAAGACTTGAAAGACCCGATCTGTTTGGCAAAAACGCCGCCCAGAAAGTCATAGATCCCCCAGCCGAACATGCCGCCGATCCCCAATAATATGCTTAAGATGGTTGTGCTCATAATGGGCTGCTTCGCACGTTAACTGTCTGCGCTGCCATGAATGCCTTGCACGCCAACAAGGCATTCGATCATGCCAAGATGCCGGTTGTCATGGCTCATCCAGGTTGAAATGATGGGACCGATATGCCCATCGTGCCAGTTTTCCCCATGAAAGCCCTCATAAATTTTGTAGAACTCCTGATCGCTGATCCCTTCAACGGCGTGCTGGGCGGCGGCAAACGCGCGGCGCGCATAATCCAGGAGGGATTCCTTGCCAGGCATGCGGAGCGTCACGGCCGTCTGATCATCCATGCTCATACCGGTTTGGGCGTAACCTAAACTGGCGGTTTCCATATCCCACCGCGCTGCCAGGTCCTCCTTTTCCCACAGTTGACTCCCGCGTCCGTGGATCATCTCCTGCAGGTAATCTGCCCAGCGTGCCAGATGCCAGACATGGAAACCGATGGATGGCGTTGTTGCATTGGGGGTCCAACCGATCTGTTCATCACTCAGGTTAACCATGAGGTCAAGCAGGATCTCATGCGTGTTGCGATATTGCTCACAGATCTCAGTCATGATGCTTTCGGGCATATTATTTCTCCATGGGTGTTATGTGACCGCGGGTGTTATGTGACCGCCCTGGGTATGGCTCAAGGCACAATACCCATTCCAAGGGCAAAGGGTTCATCTGATTTTCTAAAGGCTTTTCGTAAAAAAATAGCGTTGATGTCCGGGAGGGAAATCCTTTAGTTCGCCAAAAATTTGATAACCATGTTGTTTATAGAAATCAGGGGCTTGAAAACTGAATGTGTCCAGATAGACATTCGTTGCGCCGCGCTTTCTCGCCTCGGCTTCCGCGCTCTCCAATAATCGATGTCCATATCCGCGGCCGCGAAGTTCTTCTTTTACAAATAACAGGTCTATGTAAAACCAATTCCAGTAGGTAGAGCCAATTAAGCCGCCTGCGATTTTCTGGTCAGGCGCCCGCAGGACAAAACACAGTTGTTTATGTTGAGCATCTCCCGCCTGTTGTTCGTTGTAATTATGAATGCCCCATCCGACAACATCCCATACCGGCTCATCAGGCTTATCTACGGAAATGATGGTGTATTCTTCATCCATGGGGTTTGCTTTATATCCTTTCTTTATGGATTCCTGTTCGACGATCTGCACAAATGAATTTGGCGGCAACTGTACAAAATACTTTTTGGATGCAGCGGACTAACGATCCCGCATGCCGTGAAGCGGCAGTCTCCAGTGTATGTTGTGTTGGGCACCTATTATCGATGACGCTCAGCGTTTACGGCGATCGGGCGTACATAGCGCACCAAACTCATTAAGGTTTTACCAGGTTCTTCAAGCGGAATAAGATGAGCTGATCTCTCAAACCAAATCCCTTTCTTATAAGGCGCTTTTACTTTCTTAAGCCAGTCTTCTGTCATTTTTGACGGCGTATAGCAGTCATGGCGCCCCATGAACATTAATATGGGGATCGGAAATACAGCAATGCCCTTAAAATCCAGATCAAGGATTTCAGGCAGGATCCGTTCCAGGGTGAAGATACTGCCCTGGTCGAGAGCAGATACCGCCTTGTGATCATATTCAGGTGAAAGGAGCGGCGCCCAAAAATAGTAACCCGCCTCAGTTCGGAACGCGCTCAAACCGCCATAATATTGTACCCATTTTCTCACAACGATGATCCGTTCGGGGGTTGGCGGCGTTTGCCCAGGATATGGGGCAATGGCTTCCAGCTCAGCGAGTGCTTTCTTATTTCTGGTCCTTTGGGCTTCGGATACAGCATGATCATAACTGACCCGCTCGTTATCTCTTGAATTTATCACCTGACCCATTCCCACATATACGCTAAAAAGTTCAGGGCGCGCTAATGCGGCTCGCAGACCAATGATCGTGCCCCAGCTATGCCCGATCAGAATTACTTTTTTCGCGCCATAGCGGTCTTGGATCAACTCTGCAAGTTCAATGGTGTCGTTGACAAATTGCGCTATGTTTATGGTGTTGTCCAGCGAATGGGGGTCTGCTTCCAGATACGTCCTGCCTGAAGCGCGTTGGTCCCAATTGACGACCGTGAAATATTCTTCGATCGGGCGTTGGTACATCCACATCACCGGCGACATCGGCGAAGCCGGACCCCCATGCAGGAATAAAATAATGGGATTCTTTCTGTCCTGTCCCCGGGTATAGACCCATTGCTCCACACCCCCGATCATGGTCTTGAAAGTCTCCTGGATCCCTCCCGGGTTTACGATTTTCCCGAGATCGGAAATGATCTGTCTTGCAGTTGGTTTGCTCATTGGCGGTGTGTACCCTTTGTTCACTGCAGGCTGTATCAGCCCGCTTTGCTTTCCTGGCGGATGTCAGGTTTCCACAGCAAAATACCCTGCCAAACACTGATGATCGTGCCAAGCATCAAAACAAGCCCTTCGAGGTCCGGGACCAGATAAACGAACAAGGCCGGGATTCCTGCCAGAAAATAGAAACCATTTAACAGGCGTGGAAAGAGGCGGGATGTCCAACCGGCTGAACCCAGTAACACAAACACCCAGCCAAGAAAATGGAATCCGACCGCATTCATACCTGCCACGAGCGTAGTCCAAACGAGAAGCACAGTGGTGGAGTTTTCCAAATTCAATTCAGGATGGTCTAAGTGGTAATGACGATTGGAAGCGCGGATAAAAGCGACTGCCGCCATCCCCGCTGCTGAAAGGACCGCCGCCAAAAGTGCCAGGTCTGCGCGCCGAAAAGCGCTCCTGCCGATGCGTTCACGAAGCACATAGGTCACAGTGATTAAACTGGCCGAAAGGATCGGTCCGTAGAGCAGGTCTGCCAGGTCATAAGTAAAGACCCCGATGGCGTCCCGCAAATTCCCGGTTAAGTAAATGAACGGCGCAGCGATAAAGGCTGCCGCCAGTAAAAAAGATGCAAGCCCGCCCCATTTGTGGATTGTCATGGTCTTTTCCTCTTTCGTGTGCTCATTTCTTGAGGCGGCTGTTGATCGGTGTCCGCGTTTTCTATTGCGGTCTTATATTTTTTGGGGGTTAGAGCCCCTTTGTCTCTTCGACCCAACGCGTTACAGCCTGCTTGAAAATATTTCTTTTGGATAAAAAATCGGAGAGGTCGGAAAAAGAAATTGTGGCCCGTATATTGGAGTTCCATTCAAGCAGCCCTGTCTGATCCGTGTACAGGTGGGGGGCTTTTTTGTCTTCCTTCGGTCTTGCGCCTGTATGCAGGATAAGCCCCACCCTGTCTTTTTTGTGAAGCATGATCGTCATACGGTCTTTGTCGTGATCACAAAAGGTTGGCGCCTTCCATTTGATGGTTTCGGTCAAGGCGGGACATTCTTCGGTGATGGCCTTCAGCAGCGCTTCAACAGGGAAATCTGCTGCAGCACATCGAATTGCATGGGTGGTTGCCCGGATGTTAAAGGTTCAAGGGCAGGTTGAGCCTGTAAGCGTGCCGGAATTTTAGACCCTTAGCAAACCACGGAACCCTCTTGCGGCATAGTAGGATTCTGCGCCATTGTGGTACACGAAGACCGTGTTGTAACGGCGGTCACAGAAAAGAGCGCCGCCAAGTTTTCTGATCTCGGCCGGTGTTTTTACCCAGCTCGATGTTTTCAGATCGAAATTTCCGAGTTTCTGCAGCTCCCGATATTGTTCTTCGGTCAGGATCTCGATCCCCATGGCGGCAGCCATATCAACGGCGTTATTTTCCGGTTTATTTTCCTTCCTTGAATCCAACGCCTGGCGGTCGTAACAAAAACTCCTGCGGCTTTTGGGGCTTTCTGCCGCGCAATCACAAAAAATATATTCACCCGTCTTTTTATCATAACCAATCACATCCGGCTCACCGCCGGTTTTTTCCATTTCATGCAGCGGCCGCAGTTTTTCAGGATCGGATTCCAGTTTTGTCCGCACTTTCGCCCAGTCCAGGCCTTTATGGCGCTCCGTGTTTTTCTCAAAACGGGTTTTTAATATCTTGAGCAGTTCTTCACGTTGTTCTGCTGATAACTCTTTAAGGTTCTTCATACTTTATATTATCCTTTACTCTGACGCTTTGTCAGGCGGTTTTATCTCTTTTAGCCAGATCACTTATTAGATTATAGCGATCCTTGCCGTCTTTTTGCATGATTACAACCTGGCAATTCCTGGGATTTTGCAAATTATCAAATACCTCAACCTTCCAATGAAACCAGCGCATTAAAAATAATCTTAAGGTCATTCCGTGAGTTACGATCAATGTGTTGTCTGGATAATCTGGTTTCGCAAAATCTCGATATAGTGTATCGAGAAACGTGCTGACCCGGTCATAAACATCTGCGCAAGATTCTCCATCC